>NZ_JAPVLS010000008.1:0-88686 GCF_027158125.1 Streptomyces sp. H39-C1 | reverse complement strand
GACGCTGCCGCGGTCGGCGTCCCGGACGGTGGCCGTCGGTTCGGTGCCGGCGAAGGTGGCACCCGCCGCGTCCAGGCTCGCCGTCACGACGATCTTCTCGATGCCGTCGGGCACGGCGCCGGTGTCCACGGTGATCGAGTCGGGTCCGGTGCCGCGGCCCGACCGGTGGGTCACGCCCGGGCCGTTCGGCTGGTTGTAGAAGACGAAGTCGTCGTCCGAGCGCACCTTGCCGTCGGCGGTGAGCAGCAGGCCCGATACGTCGAGCCGCACGGGTGCGGTGACGTCCACCGCTACGCGCGGTACGGAGAGCGGGACATTCGAGCCGGGTGTCATTGCGGTCATGCCGGGGTAACGATCGACCCGGCTTTGCGGTTCCATTACCTTGCGTCATCCGTGGAGAACGCGCCGGGCGCACGGTCCGCTTCCGCCGTCAGTACGGCCAGATGGGCGGATCGGTGCAGAAGGGCCCGCCCAGGTGGGCGTGGTCGGGGTTGGCCGGGTCGAGCTCGCCCTGCTCGGCGACGAGGGCGGCGGCGTAGGGCTCGGAATCGTCCTGCGGCTCGTAACCGAGTGCGCGGGCCGTCGTCAGATCCCACCAGAGGCGGGTGTTCGCCGAGCTGCCGTAGGCGACGGTGTGCCGGACGTCCTCGGCGGTGAGCGCGGCGTGCAGCAGCCGGGCGCAGTCGGCCGGGCTCATCCAGACCGAGAGCATCCGCACGGAGGTCGGCGCCGGGAAGCACGAGCCGATCCGCAGCGAGACGGTCTCCAGGCCGTGCAGGTCCCAGTAGAGGGAGGCGAGGTCCTCGCCGAAGCACTTGGACAGCCCGTAGAAGGTGTCCGGGCGGTGCGGGGTGCCGATGGGGATCAGCGGGTCGTCTCCGGTGGGGCGCGGGGTGAAGCCGACCGCGTGGTTGCTGGAGGCGAACACGACGCGCCGTACGCCTTCCTCGCGCGCCGCCTCGTAGAGGTGGTAAGTCCCTTCGATGTTGGACCGCAGGATCTTGTCGAAGGGTGCTTCCAGCGAGATGCCCGCGAGGTGGATGATCGCGTCGACGCCCCGGACCGCCTCGCGCAGCGCGCCGGCGTCCGTGAGATCGGCCGTGACGGCGTCCGGTGCCCCTTCGACGGGCCGGACGTCCAGCAGGCGGAGCTCGTAGCCGTACGCGGGCAGCAGTTCGCGCATCAGGGTGCCCACGCCGCCCGCGGCGCCGGTGAGCAGGATGGTGCGGGGAGCAGGCATCGTTCTCCTCCGTGGACATCATTCATATCTATGGACAGGCTAAAGAGCGCCTCTGGCACCGTCAAGGCATGCCCGTTCGCTTGACCGGCGCGGCTGAACTCGCTTAGCGTGGCAGCGTTCACGAATATGGACGTGAATCAGAAGAGCGCACAGCCAGAAGAGCGCACAGAACTTCAAGGGGATCCGATGACCTCAGCCTCACTTGCCGAGCGCCTCGACGGCCTGCTGTTCTTCCCCGTCACCGCCTACGGCCCGGACGGCGAGCTGGATCTCGACATGTTCCGCGCGCACGTGCGCGAAGGCATCGAGGCGGGCGCGGCCGCGGTCTTCGCGTGCTGCGGCACCGGCGAGTTCCACGCGCTGACCCCCGAGGAGTTCCGGGCCTGTGTCGCCGCGGCCGTCGAGGTGTCGGCCGGCCGGGTGCCGGTGGTCGCGGGCGCCGGATACGGGACCGCCCTCGCCGTGCAGTTCGCGCGGCTGGCGGAGGACGCGGGCGCGGACGGACTGCTCGCCATGCCGCCCTACCTCGTCGTCCCCGACCAGGCCGGTCTGCTGCGGCACTACTCGGGCCTCGCCGCCGGCACCGGGCTCGACATCATCGTCTACCAGCGCGACAACGCCGTCTTCGAATCCGAGACCGTCGTCGAACTGGCCAGGATCCCCAACATCATCGGCCTCAAGGACGGGCTCGGCGACCTCGACCTGATGCAGCGGATCGTCAGCGCCGTGCGCACCGAGCTGCCCGAGCGCGACTTCCTCTACTTCAACGGCCTGCCCACCGCCGAACTCACCGGCCTCGCCTACCGCGGCATCGGCGTGCTGCTGTACTCGTCGGCCGTCTTCTGCTTCGCGCCCGAGATCGCCCTCGCCTTCCACAAGGCGCTGAACTCCGGCGACGACAAGACCGTCAACCGGCTCATCGACGGCTTCTACCGGCCGCTGGTCTCACTGCGCAACCAGGGCCGCGGCTATGCGGTATCGCTGGTCAAGGCGGGCGTCCGGTTGCGCGGTCTGGACGTCGGCGAGGTGCGGTCGCCACTGGTCGAACCGTCGCCCGCGCATGTCAAGGAGCTTGCCGAACTGATCGAGCGCGGAATGGCGCTGCTGAGCGACAGCTGACGAACGGGCGCCCGGTGCGGCAGCATCGGGCACGCGTGTGCCGACCCGCTGCTTGAGGAGCCAAGTTGAGAGCCTCCGCCTTCGTCTACCCGTGGGACGTCGTCGGTGACCCGGACGCCCCGCGCCGGATCGCCGACCTCGGCGTCCAGCAGGTCACGCTCGCCTCCGCCTACCACTCCACCCGTGCCCTGACCCCCCGCCATCCGCGGCAGCGCATCGTCACGGCCCGGCACGCGGCGGTGCTCTACCCGCCGGACCCCAAGCGCTGGAGCGGGCGCTCGCTGCGCCCGTACCCGCAGGCGTGGGTGCCGGCGACGGACGCCTACGGGGAGGCGGCGGCCGCCCTGTCGGCCGCCGGGCTGTCCGTCCACTCGTGGGTGGTGCTCGCGCACAACTCCCGGCTGGGCGAGGAGTTCCCGCGCACCTCGGTGCGCAACGCCTACGGCGACCGCTACCCGTGGGCGCCGTGCATCGCCCAGCCGGAAGTACGGGCCTACGCCGTCGATCTCGCGGTGGAGGCGGCGGTCCGGCCGGGGACCGACGGGACCGAACTGGAGTCCTGCGGCTGGTACGGCGTCGGCCATCTGCACGCGCACGACAAGATCGGCGGAGTGCCGCTGGGCGGGGCCGCCCAGTACCTGATGTCGCTGTGCTTCTGCCGTACCTGCCGGGACGGCTACGCGGGGCTCGGGCAGGACCCCGACACCCTGCAGAGCGCCGTGCGGACCGCGCTGGTGCCGGTGTGGTCCGGCGAGCGGGAGCCGGGGCCCGCCGACCGCGCGGCCGAGTGGGCCGAGGTCGAGAAGCTGCTCGGCGTGGACCTGGCCGGTGCGACGCTGTGCTGGCGCGCCATGGTGGCCCGCCACTTCCAGCGGGAGATGGTGTCCGCGGTACGCGCCGGGGCCGGCTCCGGCTTCCAGATCCTGCTGCACGCCGACCCCGGCCCGCACCGGACGGGCGCGAACGTCGGCGTCGACGCGGAGGACGTGCTCTCGCACGCCGACGGCCTGGTCCTGCCCTGCGCCGGCGGCGCGGCCGAACGGGCCGCCGTGCTGAGCCCGTTCGCGCGCCACCGGCGCCCGGACACCGTCCTCGCCGCCAATTTCCCCGTCGTGGCCGGCATGGGCGGCAGCCCGCGCACGCTGGCCGCCGACGTGGCCCACGCGGCGGGCCTCGGCGCCACCGAGGTACGGCTCTACCACGCGGGCCTGGCATCCGACGCGGACCTCGAAGCGGTCCGCTCGGCCCTCGGCGCCCTGCGCTCCAGAACCGACTTGTAGGGTTCGCGGCCGGCCTGTAGAACTGCCCTCACGTGCTGAAACAGCCTGTGGGGGGCCTAGCGTGACCACTGAACCACCCGCTTCCGGGGACGAGTCCGCCATACCGGACGACGTCTGGGAGAAATTCGTCCAGGACAGCGAACAGGACATCCGGGCGCAGGCTCCGAAGGAGCCGTCGGCACGCGCCCGGATGGTCACCGAACGGCTCCGGCGCGAGGCCGAGCTGGCCGAGCAGCAGCAGAAGAAGAACAAGCGGTGGGGGCGCGCACCGAAGGCGAAGCCGGGCGAGCCCGCCGGCTGGCGCACCGGCCCCGCCTGGCAGGACAGAGAAGGCCGGGCGACCCGGCGGCGGCTGCGCGGAGCGCTGGGTGTGCTGCTGACCGTCGGGGTCCTCCTGGCGGTGCTCAACCCGTCCACCGCGGTGGCCTGGCTGCACGGTGACTTCGGCAACGCCGCGGACTCCACCGATTCCACGGGCCACCGCTCGGACGGCTCCGGCCGGCCCACCGCCGGCCAGACCACCCTCCCCCCGGAGACGGCGCCGCCCACCGCCGCCCCGTCCGTCGACCCCCTGGCGGACACCCCGACGCTCGCCGAGCCCTTCCGCGGCTCGCCGGCCGCCCAGTACGCGGACGGTGCCGCCGGAATCGTGCTGCCCACGGCCCGGCCGGTCGGCCGGATGACACGCAAGCAGGTGGAGTCCGCGCTGAGCAGGACCAAGGAGTTCCTGGTCGACACGAACCTCAACCCGGCGACGCTGCGCGGGGAGCGCCCGCAGCTCGCGATGGGCCTGGTCGACCCCCTGCAGACGGAGATCACCTCGCGCTGGGACGCCTCCTTCCGCAAGCCCGACAAGGAGCACGACCCGCTGCTGGTGGCCAGCCGGTTCAACCCGGCGGAGGTGAAGACGGTCGGCAGCGTGATCAAGACGCGCGGCCTGATCACCTTCAAGGAGGGCAGCTCCGGCTCGGTCACCGTGCACGCCGACGTCACCTTCGTCTATCCGGTGACCGCCGCCGGCGGCTCGACGGCCGTCTCCCGCACCATCGTGCGGCGGGTGCTGGACTTCGACGTCGCCGACCCCCGGATCGAGCAGGTGACCGCGGGCAGGCTCTGGGTGTCCGGGTACCGGCAGGACATCGGCAACACGGCCTGCGACATCTACGACGGCTTCCTGCACCCGAGCATCGGCCCGGACAAGAACGCCTCCGCCACCCCGGGCCCCTCCGCGTCCCAGATCGACCCGTACGACCGCAGCAGGCCCCTCGACGACGCGAAGAAGGACTGCGGCGAGGTCACCCGCGTCTGACCCGCTCCCGCCCCGGTCATCCGGGACGCGCGACCAGCGGCGCGAAGCCGGCCAGTGACATCTCGAGATCCTGCCGGCCGGCGTCGTCCGCCGGCAGGAGGGGCAGCTGAACGTCGGCGAACTCCTTCGCCGCCGCCCACACCGCGGTGACGACGGCCCGTACGTCGGACCGGTCGACCGGCGTCCCGGGGGCCCGGGTGGTGATCGTCCCGTCCTTCGTCAGGGAGAACTTCAACGAGAAGGACGAGTCGGCCGCGCCGAACGCATGGCCGCCGCGGCCGGCTTCGACGAGCGAGCGCAGACCGTCGAGAAGCAGGGAGACGGAAACGTGGATCATCATCGCCTGGTCCGGCGTACGGCCGCGCGATGAGTACGAACCCAGGTTCCCCGTCACCGCCATGTGCCCGAGGTCGAACCCGGAGGGCGGCGGCAGATCGTCGACGGAGAACGCGAATCGCACCGACGCGACGGAAGGCTGGGGCGAGTCCACGCGGGTCCGACCTCAGTCGATGACGGTGAACCAGCAGATGTCGCCCGAGTCGGGAAGTCCGGGCATGGCCCGGACCTCCGCGGCGATCCTGGCCAGTACCTCGGCCGGGTTCCCCTCCCACGCGGCGAACGGGGTCTCGTCGGACGCTGTGAGATCCCCCGCTCGCGCACCCGCGCTCAGCAGGTCACCGACGATGCGGAGGGCCAGCTCCTGCTGCCGGTCCATCGTCGCCCCCCGGCCGAGCAGGCCGCCGACCGTCCCACTGATGACGGAGAAGCCCACCCAGTCGTCGTGGGCGTATCGGACGAGATAGTCCAGCTCGTTCGCGTACTGCTCTGCGGAGAACATCGTCCTCGGTCTCAGGGATGGGGGGCGTGGAAGCGCTTCATGTCGAGTTTATCCACGTCGTTGTAGTCGATCGTGGGCCCGCCCATCAGGCCCTTCTTCTGGGAGGCGCTGAAGGGCCGGTACGTCACCGTGGCCTTCGGATCGTCGGAGAGCCGCCACAACTCGATGTCTCCCTTGGGGGTCGTTTTGACCTCGGGGGGCCCGAGCTTCGCGTGCAGATCGGCCCGGACGTCCTGGAGTTTCTGCGCGTCGATGATCCTGACCCCGGTGGCGTCCTCGACGCCCAGCATGTTCCCGTGCTCGTCCACAGCGGTCGAGCGTGCCGCGTCGTGCCGGGCCTGGTCGGCGGCGTCCAGGCACTTCAGGCCCAGCGGGTCCGTCCAGGTGAACGGGTTGGGCACGTAGGCGTGGTGGTTCGGCGCGGCTTCCAGGCCCAGCGGGTCCGGGGACGCGAACCGGGCGGCCGCGGGATCGTAGTAGCGCTGGAAGTTGTAGTGCAGGCCCGTCTCGTCGTCCAGGTACTGCCCGGGGAAGCGCAGCGGGCAGTCCGCCGGTTGCGTGCTCCCGCCTCCGGGGACCGTGCCGCCCCAGAGGGTGGTCTGCAGGTGCCAGGCGATGTCGCCGTCAGGACCGACGAGTTCGGTGGGCGTGCCGGTGAGGTCGGTGACGATGGCGTAGAAGCGGCGGTCGACCTCGGCCTGGCCGGTGCTCTGGGAGACCGGACGGTGGGTGCCCGGAGCGTAGTCCCAGGTGGTGGCGGTCCCGTCCGCGGTGACCTGCTCGGCGAGCCGGGTGCCGTCCCATGTGAAGAGGGTTGTCCCGGCCACGCTGCCGTCCCCGGCCAGCCGCTCCTTCGCGGTACGCCGGCCGAGCGGGTCATAGCGGTAACGCCACGTGGTGTCGTCCGGGGTGACCACTTCCACCAGCCGGTCCTCGGAGTTCCACGTGTACGTCCAGGTGCGGGTCTGGCCGTTGAGCAGCCGGCGGGTGCTGCGTACCAGCCGGCCCTCGCCGTCGTGCTCGTGGAGCGTACGGCCCGCGTGCCGGAGCAGGGTGCCGGTGAACGTCCGCTCGCCTCCCTCGGCGCCGGCGCCGGGTGAGTCCGCCAGCGTGAGGTTGCCCACCGCGTCATAGGCGTACGACTCGGTCCAGTCCCGCCCGTGCACGCCGGTGATCCGGCCCGCCGCGTCCAGGTCGAAACGCCGTATGCCGCTCACGCTGTCGGTGATTCCGGCGAGCAGTCCGTCCTCCCGGTAGGCGTACGACCGTTGCCGGACGATACGCGATTCGGGTCCTGTCGAGAGCAGTTGTCCGGTCAGCCGGGACAGCGGGTCCCACTGCTGGGAGAGTGTCGCGCTGCCGCCCAGGTGTCGTTCGGTCTCCCGGCCCGCGCCGTCGTAGGCGAAGGTGATCGTGGTGTCCTGGGCGGTGAGGGCGGCCGGACGGCCCACCCCGTCGTACTCCCAACGGGAGACCGCGCCGGACGGTGCGCGCCGCTCGACGGTCCGGCCCGCACCGTCGTACGCGAGCGTCATGGTGCGGCCGTTCACGGTCTCGGCCAGAATCCTTCCGGCGGCGTCGCGTTCGATGACGACGTCGGCGTCCGCGTTGGACATGCCGGCGAGCTGCCCGTCCGGCGTGTAGGCGAAAGCGGTGACGGTTCCGTCGCCTGCCTGCTGCCGGACCGCACGGCCCAAGGTGTCGCGGGTGTAGGTGAGGCTCTCGCCCGAACCGTTGATCCTGGTCGCGAGACGGCCGGCGGCGTCGTGCTCATAGCTCAGGGTGCGGCCGTTGAAGTCGGTCTCCGCGACGACGCGGCCCGCCGCGTCATAGGCATAGGTCCAGGTGCGGCCCAACGGATCGGTGACGGCCGTCAGCCGCCGCTCGGTGTCATGGGTGAAGTCGTAGGTCGTCCCGTCCGGAGCGGTACGCGACCGCGGCAGATCGAACGCGGTCCACGACCGGCGGGTGGTGCGACCGGTCTGGTCCGTGTGTTCGACCAGATTGCCTTCGGCGTCCCAGGTCCAGACCTCGCTCGCGCCGTCCGCACCCGTGTAGCGGGCGAGCCTCCCCTCGGCGGTCCAGTGGTAACTCGCGCCATGACCCAGCGGATCGGTCACCCGGAGGACGCGTCCGAACGGATCGCGCACGCTCCTCCGGGTGCTGCCGAGGGCATCGGTCACCGCGACGGGCAGCCCGGCGGGGTCGTTCTCCACCAGCTGGGTGTGGCCGAGCGGACCCGTGATCGAGGTGCGGTGACCCCGCTCGTCGTAGGTGAAGCGGGTCTCGGCGCCGGTGGGGTCCACGATGGCGACGGGGTTGCCCCGCTCGTCGTAGGCGCGCGTCCACCGGGCGCCGCCCGGTTCCACGACCTCGATGGGCAGTCCCATCCCGTTGTAACGGGCCCGGGCGGCGGAACCATCCGGACGCAGGACCGTGGTCAGGTTGCCGTCCGCGTCGTAGGTGTAGCGGACGGTACGGCCCAGCGGATCGGTGCGCGACAGCAACCGGTCCCGCCGGTCCCACTGGGAGAGCGTCGTATGACCGAGTTCGTCGGTCACGGCCACGACCTGGTAGGCCTCGTCCATGCGGTAGGTCTTGCTGTGTCCGTGGGAGTCGGTCACCACCGTGGTCCGGTTCTCGTCGTCGTAGGAGAACACGGCGTCGAGGATGCCGCCCGATCCGGCGGTGGCTGTGCAGCGTCCTTCGGTGTCGTAGGTGTAGCGGTACCAGAAGCCGTTGCGGTCCTCCCAGCCGGTGATGCGCCGTTCCGCGTCGTATTCGAGCGTGAACGGCGTCGGGGAGGAGTTGTAGATCCGCGTGAGGTTGCCGGCGGTGTCATAGCCGAACCGCTGCAGGACCGGGCGGTCCTCGTGGCTGAGGAGGCGCAGCGCGGTGATCCGCTGGTCCTCGGTCTCGATACCTATCCGGTAACCGCCGCTGTGCCGTACTTCGGCGGGGACACCGTCGTCGGTGTACGTGATCTCGATGCGGACGCCGTTGCGGTCGGTGATCGCGGCCAGTGGAAGGCGGGCCGACTCGCCCGCGGCGGGTGGCTGTTCGAGGACGAAGTGTGATGTGCGCCCGGTGGCGGGGTCGGTGACGGACATGCTGCCGCCCGCCGTGCCGTCCCAGGCCAGCGGCCGGGTCGTCCCCACGACCGGCAGTACCGGCAGGCCGGGCTGGGGTCGCGGGTAGCACAGGCTCATGCCGTCGGCGGTCCGGAACACCACACCCTGGTCGTCGACCTCCAGGTGCTGGTCCAGGGTCGACGCCCAGGACGGGCCGAACCAGCGTCCGGCGCGGTAGGACGACACATGTGTCCGTTCCAGGACCAGCGGTAGGGCGCCCGGCAGATGGACATCGGTCTGGGGCATGATCATTTCGCCCGAGGCCACGTCTATCGGGTCCTTCTCGCAGACGCGCTCGCTCAGTTCCTTCGCGTCCTTGCGCAGAGCGGGCAGTCCCTTGCGCAGGGCACCGGCGACGTCCCCGAGGTGGCTGCCCATGCCCTTCATCAGCTTGGGCAGGTTCTTGGCCATCTTGAGCAGGCCGCCGGCGGTGGTGAGGCCCTTGAACCTGGGGATGCAGTCGAGCGCGGCGAAGGCCACGTCCCACAGCGATGCTTTGCCTTGCGCGTATTTGATGAGCGTGTCGGCAAGGACGACCAGCGCCGCGGCGAGCACGATCCAGGCCAGCGGTCCGCCGATGATCATCACGATGATGCCGAGGACCGCGACGATGACCTTGCAGACGGCGACGATGTCGTCCCAGTGGTCGGCGACCCAGTCGACCGCCTTTTCCCACCAGTGCTTGTTCTTGATCCCCGCGTCCGACGCCTCATGCAGGGCGTGTTCGGCGGTCGAGGCGGCGGTGTCCCGCAAGTGGGCGGCCTGCGCGGCCAACTCCTTTGCCGCGTCGAGGCGCTGCTGCGCGTCGTGGACGGCGGTGTTCGCGGACTTCTGCGCGTTCGAGGCGTCCAGCGCGTTGCGGGTGGCGGTACGGACCTCGTCCGCGGACGGCGGTTCCACGCCCGGCTTCGGATCGGCCTGGTACTCCTTGGACTTGTCGCCCGCCCGCTTCACCCAGTCGTTGGCGTTCGTCTGGGTGGTCTTGGCCGCGTCCAGGTCCTGGCGGGCCGTACGACCCTGCGCCAGCGCCCGGTCGGCGTCGGCCTGCGCCGTCTCCAGCTTCGGCCAGTACGTCTCCAGCGCCCCCGACGCCAGCCGGTAGGACTTCTCCAACTTGCCCAGCTCGCCCGGCAGATCCCCGAACTGCTCCCGGTACGCGTCCGCCGCCAGCCCGGCCCAGTCCTGCACGGCGTTGTTGCCGCTCAGCCCGCGCACCGAGCGCAGCGCCGAGGACACGTCGTCGGCGAAGTCGCCCAGTTTGCGGGCGAGTTCCTTCACCTCGTACGGGTCCCCGGGGACCGGATCCCGGTCCAGGTCCAGCACATGCCAATCCGTCGGACGATTCGCCACGTTGTTCCCCCGTGTGTGATCAACTCCGCGTCGATTCTTGCATTCCGGGAGCGGGGGCAACGAGGTGAGGGGCAGGTCGTCGACGTTCTGTGACGATGCGAAAGGTCACAGCCGGCGGGTGGCCAGGGTCAGGCGGTCCCGGGCGTCGAAGAGGGTGTCCTTGATCATCTGTTCGTGGGCGGGGGTGAGCCGGGCCACGGGGACGGAGCAGCTGACCGCGTCGCGGGCCGGGGTGCGGTACGGGATGGCGATGCCGAAGCAGCGCAGGCCGAGGGTGTTCTCCTCGCGGTCGACGGCGAAGCCCTGCTCCCGGATGACCGCGAGTTCCTCGATGAGCTTCTCGCGGTCGGTGTGGGTGTGCTCGGTGAGGGGTTCGAGGGTCTCGGGGAGCAGTTTGCGGACCTGCTCGTCGGTGTACGTGGCGAGCAGCGCCTTGCCGAGCGAGGTGGAGTGCGCCGGGAGGCGGCGGCCGACCCGGGTGAAGGGCCGCAGGTAGTGCTGGGACTGGCGGGTCGCGAGATAGACGACGCTGGTGCCGTCCAGCCGGGCGAGGTGGATGGTTTCGCTGGTGTCGTCGGAGAGCCGGTCGAGGGTGGGGCGGGCCGCGGCGACGACCTCGTCACCGTCGATGTACGAGGTGCCGACGAGCAGCGCCCGGACACCGATCCCGTAACGCGTTCCGGTGGCATCGGTTTCGATCCAGCCGAGCTCGACTAGGGTGCGGAGCAGCATGTAGAGGCTGGACTTGGGGTAGCCGACGGATTCCTGTACGGCCGCGAGGCTGTGCATTCCGGGTCGTCCCGCGAAGAATTCCAGCAGTTCGACCGTGCGGACCGCGGACTTGACCTGAGAACCGCCACCGTCGCCAGCAGACATCGTCCTGACCCCTCTTGTTCGGCCCCGGATCCTGCAAGTAGGCTCCGGAATGGTTCAAAGATTCATAAGTGAAGACGCTGTTCAGCATATCGAACAGTGGCTGATCCGCATGAGGCAAATCTGGAGGTTCCCCCGGTGGCTGTTCCAGTCTGGTCCGTCGACCCCCGTACCGGGAAGCAGCGGGAGCAGGTGGCGGACGAGGCCACCACGGCGGAGATCGACGCCGCCGTCCGCGCCGCGGCCGCCGCGGCGCCCGCGCTCGCCGACCGCAGCGTACGCGCCCTCCTGCTGCGGACCGCCGCGGACCTTCTGGAGGAGGCCGGCCCGCAGGTGCTGGAGGCGGCCGACGCCGAGACGGCGCTCGGCCCCGGCCGGCTGACCGGCGAGCTCGCCCGCACCACGTTCCAGCTGCGCGCGTTCGCCGACATCGTCGACGAGGGCGCCTTCCTGGACGTCGTCATCGACCACGCGGACCCGGCCGCGAAGCCCGCTCCCCGCCCCGACCTGCGGCGCTACAAGATCCCGCTCGGCGTGGTCGCGGTCTACTCGGCCAGCAACTTCCCGCTGGCGTTCTCCGTCCCCGGCGGCGACACCGCGAGCGCGCTGGCCGCCGGCTGCCCGGTCGTCGTCAAGGCGCACCCGGACCACCCCGCCACCTCGGAGCTGTGCGCGAGCGTGCTGCGCCGCGCCGCCGTCCGGGTCGGGCTGCCCGCCGACGTCGTCGCCGTCGTGCACGGCTTCCAGGCCGGTATCGACCTCATCAAGCACCCGCTGGTCAGCGCCGCCGGATTCACCGGCTCGGTACGCGGCGGGCGGGCGCTCTTCGACGCGGCCGCGGCCCGTCCCCGGCCGATCCCCTTCCATGGCGAACTGGGCAGCCTCAACCCGGTCGTGATCACCGAGGCCGCGGCGGACGAGCGGGCCGAGCAGATCGGCGCGGGACTCGCCGGGTCCATGACTCTGGGCGTCGGCCAGTTCTGCGTCAAGCCAGGACTGGTGCTGGCCCCGGCCGGCGCGGCGGGCGACCGGCTGCTCAAGGCCGTCACCGCCGCCGTCAGCGACTCGGACGCGGGCGTCCTGCTCGACGTCCGGATGCGGGACGCCTTCGTCGCCGGTGTCGAGGCCAGGGCCGCGCTGCCCGGCGTCGAGGCCCCGGTGACCCCGGGCTCCGGCGGCGAGCACACCGTCAGCGCCGGATACCTCACCGTTCCCGCCGACCGGCTGGCCGCCGAAGGACCGCACGATCTGCTGCTCGAGGAGTGCTTCGGCCCGGTGACGGTCGTGGCGCGCTACGAGGACCGCGCCCAGATCACCGCCGTGCTGGAGCGGCTGCCCGGCAACCTCACCGCCACCGTCCACATCGGTGAGGAGGAGGCGGGACAGGAGGACGGCCCGGCCACCGCGCTGCTCGCCGAACTCACCCCGCTGGCGGGCCGGCTGCTCGTCAACGGCTGGCCGACCGGCGTGGCCGTCGCCCCCGCCCAGCACCACGGCGGCCCGTACCCGGCGACCACGTCGACCTCGACCTCCGTCGGCGGGACCGCCATCGAGCGCTGGCTGCGGCCGGTCGCGTACCAGGACACCCCGGTCGCCCTGCTCCCCGCGGAGCTGCGCGACGAGAACCCGCTCCACCTGCCGCGCCGCTTCGACGGCCGGCTGGAGATCTGAGCGGAGCTGAACGCGTAGTGGAGCTGAAGGAGCTGCCCTTCGGGCTGCGGGCGTACGGTCCGGCCGCCGATCCGAGCTACCAGGACGGCGCGCTCGTCCTCACCGCGGGTCCCGGCCAGGACCGCTTCGTGCACCCCGGCCGGGCGCCGAAGGTACCGGCGGCCGACGCGCCCCGGCTGCTCGGCACCCCGCCCGAGGGCGACTTCCAGCTGATCGCCCGGGTGACGGCCCGGCTGCGGGCCGCTGGCGACGCCGGAGCGCTCTACCTGCAGGTGGCCGACGAGCAGTGGGCCAAGCTCTGCCTGGAGCTCTCGCCCGCCCGGTACACCGTCGTCTCGGTCGTCACCCAGGGCAGCTCCGACGACGCCAACAGCTGGGAGGTGGACGGGGACCACGTCTGGCTGCGGATCACCCGCACCGGCCGGGCCTTCGCCTTCCACGCCTCGGCCGACGGTGAGCGGTGGACGTTCGTCCGGCTCTTCGCCCTCGGCACGGAGCGGGAGGCGGCGGCCGCGAGCGTCGGTTTCATGACGCAGTGCCCGTCGCCGGACGCCGACGGGTGCACGGCGGTCTTCGACCGGATCACCTTCCGGTCCGGCGCGCCCGCCGACCTGCGCGACGGCGGCTGAAACGCCCTGCGGGGGCCGGGCTGCCCCCAGCAGTCCGGCCCCCGCAGGGCTTGCCCGCTACCGCACCGGGGTGAAGTCCCGTGCGCCGATGAACTCCGGCCGCCGTACCGGCGCCGCGAACGGCTCGACCGCCGCGTTCTCCACGCTGTTGAAGACGATGAAGACGTTGCTGCGCGGGAACGGCGTGATGTTGTCGCCCGAACCGTGCATGCAGTTGCAGTCGAACCAGGTCGCGGAACCCGCCGCACCCGTGAAGAGCTTGATGCCGTGCTCCCCGGCGAGTTCGGTGAGCGCCTCGTCGGACGGGGTGCCGGCGTCCTGCATCTGCAGCGACCGCTTGTAGTTGTCCTTCGGCGTCTCGCCCGAGCAGCCGAGGAACGTACGGTGCGAGCCGGGCATGATCATCAGCCCGCCGTTGGTGTCGTGGTTCTCGGTCAGCGCCACCGAGACGGAGACCGTCCGCATGTTGGGCAGACCGTCCTCGGCGTGCCAGGTCTCGAAGTCCGAGTGCCAGTAGAACCCCGACGCCCCGAAGCCCGGCTTGACGTTGATCCGGCTCTGGTGGACGTAGACGTCGGAGCCGAGGATCTGGCGCGCGCGGTCGGCGAGCCGGGGGTCGCGGACCAGCTCGGCGAAGACCTCGCTGATCCGGTGCACCTCGAAGACCGAGCGGATCGACCCGGACTTCGGCTCGACGATCGCGCGGGGGTCGGCCCGGATCGCCGGATCGGCGCAGAGCCGGTCCAACTCATCGCGGTAGCGGCCCACTTCGCCCGGCAGGAGCAGCTGGTCGACGGTGAGGAAGCCGTCCCGGTCGTAGCCGCGCAGCTCGGCGGGCTGGATCGGGCCCGGCGTGCCGTACTCGGACCACACGACCGGGTCCTGGCGGGGAGTGGTGACCTCGGACGCGCCGCGGGTCGGGTACCGGCTGGTGATGGTGTCGGTGGTGGTCGTCATGGCGTCAGGCTCCCTCGGTCTCGGTCTCGGTCCCGTTCCGGGTCCTGGTACGGGTCGCGGTCGTGCCCCCGGTCTCGGTCAGCAGCGGGTAGACCCCGTTCTCGTCGTGCACCTCCCGCCCGGTGACGGGCGGGTTGAAGACGCAGACGAAGCGCAGATCGGTCTTGGGGCGCATGGTGTGCCGCTCGTGGCCGTCGAGCAGGTAGAGCGTGCCCGGGGAGATCCAGTGGGTCTCGCCGGTCTCGTCGTTGGTCAGCTCGCCCTCACCGTCGACGCACAGCACCGCCTCGATGTGGTTGGCGTACCACATGGACGTCACGGTCCCGGCGTACATCGTGGTCTCGTGCATCGAGAAGCCCACGCCCTCGGCGGCGAGGACGATGCGCTTGCTGCGCCAGGTGCCGGTCTCGGCGGTCACATCGCGGTCGGTGCCCTCGATGTCCTTGAAGGATCGGACGATCACGTGGTTGCCTCTGCTTTCTTTCCGTTCGTGGCCGGGCCCGGCTGCGGACCCGGGCCCGGCCTGGCTCGACTCGGCTCCTGGGTCAGGCGGATTCGCCGACGACGTCGCTCACGGCCCGCGTGAGGGTGCGCAGCCCCTCGTCCAGCTCGTCGGGGGTGATGGTCAGGGCCGGCAGCAGCTTGACGACCTCGCTGCGCGGGCCGGAGGTCTCCAGCAGCATCCCCAGCTCGAAGGCGCGGGCGCAGACCCGGCCGGCGATCGACGGGTCGATGAACTGCAGGCCCCAGGCGAGGCCGCGGCCCCGGTACTCGGCGCCGGCGCGTGCCTGAGCCGTGCAGATCTCCCGCAGCGCGGTCTCGACCTGCTCGCCGCGCATCACGGTCTGCTTCTCCAGCTGGCCGTCCGCCCAGTAGATGTCGAGCGCGGCGGTGGCGGTGACGAACGCCGGGTTGTTGCCGCGGAAGGTGCCGTTGTGCTCGCCCGGCTCCCAGACGTCGAGCTCCGGCTTGAAGAGCGCGAGGGACATCGGCATGCCGTAGCCGCTGATGGACTTGGAGAGCGTGACGATGTCCGGCGTGATCCCGGCCTCCTCGAAGGAGAAGAACGCGCCGGTGCGGCCGCAGCCCATCTGGATGTCGTCGACGATCAGCAGCATGTCGCGGCGCTTGCACAGGTCGGCCAGCGCCCGCAGCCACTCCGGACGGGCGACGTTGATGCCGCCCTCGCCCTGGATCGTCTCGACGATCACGGCGGCCGGCTGGTTGAGGCCGGAACCCTGGTCCTCCAGCAGCCGCTCGAACCACAGGAAGTCCGGCACCCGGCCGTCGAAGTAGTTGTCGAACGGCATCGGGGTGCCGTGCACCAGCGGGATGCCCGCGCCGGCCCGCTTCATCGAGTTGCCGGTGACGGCGAGCGAGCCGAGCGACATCCCGTGGAAGGCGTTGGTGAAGGAGACGATCGACTCGCGGCCCTTGACCTTACGGGCCAGCTTGAGCGCGGCCTCGACGGCGTTGGTGCCGGTCGGGCCGGGGAACATCACCTTGTAGTCCAGGCCGCGCGGTTCGAGGACCACCTGCTGGAAGCGCTCCAGGAAGGTGCGCTTCGCGGTGGTGCTCATATCCAGGCCGTGGGTGACGCCGTCGCGTTCGAGGTAGTCCAGCAGCGCGCGTTTGAGCACCGGGTTGTTGTGCCCGTAGTTGAGCGCGCCGGCGCCGGAGAAGAAGTCGAGATACGCGTGGCCGTCCTCGTCGTACATCACGCTGCCCTGGGCGCGGTCGAAGATGACCGGCCAGCTGCGGCAGTAGCTGCGGACCTCCGACTCCAGGGACTCGAAGACGGTCATGTCGGGTGCGGTGATGGTCACTGTGCCTGCTTTCCGGGAGGCGGTGCGGTGGGGGTGCGGTGCGGTGGGGGTGCGGTGCGGTGGGGATGGTGCGAAGTCAGGGGTGGGGGGAAGCGGAACGCGATGGCGTCAGACCGTCGGGCCGATGCGGAACAGCACCTCGGAGTCGTGCCCGTCGGGGAACAGGGCACCGGGGAAGAGGACTTCGCGTTCGACCGGGACGTCGTGGCGCTCGGCGAAGGAGGTGAACAGCCGCTGCGAAGCGGCGTTGTCCGGCGTGATCGTGGTCTCGATCCAGCGGACGTCGTCGACGGCGACGCGTGCGGCGAGGTGGTCGAGCATGGCCGCCGCCACGCCGCGGCCGCGCTGCGCCGCGTCGACGGCCACCTGCCAGACGACCAGCGTCCGCGGCTCCTCGGGGCGGAGGTATCCGGTCACGTAGCCCACCGGGGCGCCGTCGGCGTCGCGGGCCACCACCGAGGTGCCGGCGAAGTCGCGGCACCACAGGAGATAGCTGTACGAGGAGTTGAGATCGAGCGTCCGAGAATCGCGGGCGATGCGCCACATCGCTCCGCCGTCATCGACTGTGGGGGTGTCGAGGAATGCGGGAGCGAGTGGTGCCTTCCATTCCGTAGCGGCGTTCATGCGGAATGAACCTACCGAGCAGAAAGTGGAATTGCATGGGGCGGAGGTCTTTACGCAGCCGGCTCGTCGTGTTATCGCGCGGGTGGGTGCGGGTGGCCAAAACCGTGGCGAGACCTGCGGTTATATCCGGATATGACCGGGTGATTCGATCTTGGTGTGGAGTCCGTCACATTGCCGGAGCCGGCCAGGATGCTTTAACGGAATCCTTGCGTTTAGCCTTCGGAAGGCTGGGCATGAGACATGCGGAAGAATGCTTCCGGAGAATTCGGTCTGGACCGGCCGCAGAAAGGCCGAATTCCCCGGAAGTGCTTTCTTGTCCTTTGATGTGATCACGCTCTGCTGTAATGGGTGACGCTGCGCTATTCGGAAAGCGCCGTACCCAGCGCCGCGAGGCTCCGGGCGACCACGGCGGGATCCGCGTCGGGGCCGTAGTGGTTGACGCGGACCATCTCCTTGGCGAGCGCGCCACCGCCGGCGACGAGCGGGACCGAGGGGTCCAGGGCGAGCGCCCGCGCCACCAGCGCGGTGGCGTCGGTGCCCGCGGGCACCCGCAGCGTGGTCGCGACCGGCGCGGCGTCGCGCGCCTCGTACACATACGGCTCCAGGCCGCCGCCGAGGGCGAGCGCGCCCTCGCGGGTCGCGGTGGCGGCCGCCCGGTGCCGGGCGATCACCGTGTCGAGGCCGTCGGCGTCGATCCGCTCCAGACACGCCTCCAGCGCCAGCATCTCCAACTGCGCGGGCGCGTGCGGGAGTGCGGCGCGGCCGGTGTCGATCCAGCGCTCCTTCCAGTCCAGCAGGGAGAGGTACGAGCGGCGCGGCGCCGCCGGGTTGGCCGCCATCCGCTCCCAGGCGCGGGCGCTGACCGAGACCGCCGACACGCCCGCGGGGCCGCCCATCGCCTTCTGCGCGCCGATGACGCACAGGTCCACGCCCCACGCGTCCGGCAGCAGCGGTTCCGCGGCCACCGACGCGACCGCGTCCAGCATGAACAGCGCGCCGTGCGCGCGCACCACCTCGCCGATCTCCGCCACCGGGTTCGTGTTGCCGGTGGCCGCCTCGGCGTGCACCAGCGAGACGAAGTCGATCTCCGGGTGCTCCGCCAGAGCGCGCTCCACCTGCTCGGCGGAGACCGCCCCGTGGAACGGCACGGCCAGGTCGGTGACCTCGGCGCCCGCGTCGCGCAGCCAGTCGCCGAACGTCTTCCCGTAGGGGCCGGTCACCACATTGAGTGCCGCGGAGTTGGGCCGGGCCCCGCCGCGGATGCAGCCCTCGAGGGGCAGCAGCGCCTCGCCCTGGGTGATGACGACGTCCTGCTCGGTGCCCAGCAGCGCCGCGACACGCCGTTCGATCCCGGCGAAACGGGCGGCGGTCAGCGGGGGCAGGTCCAGGAGGGGGTGCGTCACGATGTGTCTCTTCCGTACGGATGAAGGTCTGGGGCATGCCCGGGGCCGTGTCGGGCCCGAGGGTGCCTTCGCGAGCGTACCTCCGACCTTTTAGGGTGCTGGGCATGAGTGTCATGGGTGATCGCGGTGCGCTGCACGTCAAGGGCCGGGTGCTGGTCGGCCCCGAGGACGTCAGGGACGAGGTGTGGGTGCTGGACGGCCGGATCTCGTACGACCGGCCGGCCGGACCGCTCGAGGTGACCACCGTCGAGGGCTGGGCGCTGCCCGGCCTCGTCGACGCGCACTGCCACGTCGGCCTCGACACGCACGGCCCGGTGGACGCGGAGACGGCGGAGAAGCAGGCGCTGACCGACCGCGAGGCCGGCACCCTGCTGCTGCGCGACGCCGGGTCGCCGTCCGACACCCGCTGGGTCGACGACCGCGAGGACCTGCCGCGGATCATCCGCGCCGGCCGGCACATCGCGCGCACCCGCCGCTACATCCGCAACTACGCGCACGAGATCGAGCCGGGGGATCTGACGGCGTACGTCCGCCAGGAGGCGCGGCGCGGGGACGGCTGGGTGAAGCTCGTCGGCGACTGGATCGACCGCGAGGCCGGTGACCTCACGGCCTGTTGGCCGCGCGGCGCCCTGGAGGAGGCCATCGCCGCCGCCCACGAGGAGGGCGCGCGGGTCACCGCGCACTGCTTCGCCGAGGACTCGCTGCGTGACCTCGTGGAGGCGGGTATCGACTGCGTCGAGCACGCCACCGGGCTGACCGAGGACACCATCCCGCTCTTCGTGGAACGCGGCGTCGCCATCGTCCCGACCCTGGTCAACATCGCGACGTTCCCGTCGATGGCGGCCGGCGGCGAGGCCAAGTTCCCGCGCTGGGCGGCCCATATGCGCCGGCTGCACGAGCGCCGGCACGCCACGGTGGGCGCCGCGCACGACGCCGGCATCCGGATCTTCGCCGGCACCGACGCGGGCGGCTCGCTGGCCCACGGCCTGATCGCCGACGAGATCGCCGAACTCGTCACGGCGGGCCTGTCGCCGGTTGAGGCGCTGTCCGCCACGACCTGGGGCGCCCGCGCATGGCTCGGCCGCGACGGGCTCACCGAGGGCGCCTCCGCCGACCTCATCGTGTACGCCGCCGATCCGCGGGCGGACGTACGGGTGCTGGCCGATCCGCGGCGCATCGTGCTGCGCGGGCGGGTGGTGGGTTGACGCAGCGTTACGCGAAGCAGGTGCGGGTCGTTGAGCACCACCGCGTACTCCTCGGCGCGTCAACGGAGGTGGGGGCCGTCATCACGTGGCACGGGTGACGGGTGGGAACGGGCGTGCAGCAAGATTCGAAGATAATGCCGGAAACCACCCGTATGGGTGAACTCGCTTCAGGTAGTCGCCAGTTCACTCTCAGTGCGTAAATATGGCGGGACCGAGGTCACCGGCGGTCGCGTTGTCCCCTCAAGCGGCGCCGCTGACTCCAAGCCACTCGTGGGGGTTCCACCGTGTACAGCTCCAACTTCAGCCTGCCCGCACGCCGTTCGGCCGCCGCCGTCGGCGCGGCCGTCGCGCTTGCGGCAGGTGCGCTGGCCGTCGCCCCGGCGGCCCAGGCGCATCCCTCCGGAAACTCCGGGGGCACCTCCGGCGGCTCCGGGGGCGGCAGCTCGACCGCGACCGTCCTGCGCGCGGGTCTCGACGTATCGCTGGTGAACAAGACGGTCCATCTGCCGCTGAACGTCTCGCTCAACGATGTGAAGGCACCGGCCGACGCCGCCGAGACCGCGCTCACCGCCAAGCTGGACGGTGTCGACCAGGGCAAGCCGTTCAGCATGCTGCGGGCGGATGTCGCCACCGCGAAGGCGACGGCCGACGCGCACAAGGCGGAGGGCTACGCGAACCTGGCCCGCGCCGAGGTGCATCTGCCCGGCCTGCCGTACCTGTCCCTGATCAAGCTCGAGGCGGTCACCTCCAAGGCGACCTGCGAGGCGGGCCGGAAGCCGACCGCGTCGGCCACGCTGGTCGGCGTGTGGGTGCTCAACAAGAAGGTCACCCTGACCGCCACCGGGACGACCAAGGTCGCGGTGCCCGGAGTCGGCGAGGTCAGCCTCGACCTGACGAAGACCCGGACCACGTCGCGGACGGCCGCCGCCACCGGGCTGGAACTGAAGGTGAAAGTCAATCCGCTCAAGCTGAACGTCGCGGTCGTCAGCGGCACCGTGACCCTGGTCAAGGCGACCTGCGAGGCGCCGAAGGTGGTCGACCCGACGACCGGCGGCACCTCCAACGGCGGCGCCACCCACGGCGGTACCACCAACGGTGGGGCCGACAACGGCGGCGCCACGACCGGCGGGGCCACGAACGGCGGCGCCACCGACGGCGGTGCCTCCACCGGGGGAGCGTCGTCCGGCGGGTCCACGACCGGTGGCGCGTCGGGCGGTTCGGGCGGTAGCTCCGGCGGCAGCGGTGGTTCGAGCGGCGCGAGTGGTTCGGGGGGCACCGGCGGCAGCGGTGGGTCGGAGCCGCAGACCGGCCCCACCACCCAGAACCTCGCCGAGACCGGCAGCAGTTCCAACACCCCGCTGCTCGCCGCGGGCGCCGGTGCGCTCGTCGTGGTCGGCGGTAGCGCGCTGTATCTGACGTCCCGCCGCCGCAAGGCGGCGCAGGCTGCGGAAACCGACGCCTAGACGTCCGGTTCCGACCGGATGGGGACCCGAGGGGGGACTGAGGGTCCGAGGGGGAATGGGAGAGGGCGGCGCCGTTGTCGGCGTCGCCCTCTACTGTTGTGTTCAGGGGAAAGCAGACAGAGTTCGCAGGGTTCGTTTCAGGGGTCACAGGGGTCACGGGGTCCGCTGGACGGGCCGGGGGTCGGGGGACGCGATGGACAGCGCGCTGTTCGGGGGCAGGTACGAGATCCGGGAGCTGCTCGGCTCCGGAGGCATGGCACGGGTTCATCTCGCGTACGACACCCGGCTCGGCAGGACCGTCGCCGTCAAGACCCTCCTGCCGGAACTGGCCCGGGACGCCGAGGCCCGGCGCCGCTTCGCGCGCGAGGCCCGCGCCGCCGCCGGGCTCAACCACCCCGGCATCGTCACCGTCCACGACCAGGACGAGGTGCGGACGGACGAGGGCATCGTGCCGTACCTCGTCATGGAGTACGTGGACGGCAGCACCCTCGCCGAACTGGCCCGCAGCCAGGTCAGGCTGGACATCGATCGGGCGGTCAGGATCACCTGCGACATCCTGGACGCGCTCGCCCACGCCCACGCCCGCGGGCTGGTCCACCGGGACGTCAAACCGTCCAACGTCCTGATCACCTCGACGGGTTCGGTCAAGGTCGCCGACTTCGGGATCGCCCGGGTCGTGCACTCGCTGACCCGGATCACCGGCACCGGATCCGCCCTCGGCACCCCCGGCTACATGTCACCCGAGCAGATCGAGGACCGCGAGGTCGACGCGCGCAGCGATCTGTACGCGGTCGGCTGCATGCTGACCGAACTGCTCACCGGCACCGTCCCGTTCCCCGGCCCGACGCCGCTCACGGTGATGTACGCGCACATCCACTCCACCCCGGAGCCGCCCTCGGCGCGGAACGCGGCGGTACCGCCCGAGCTGGACGCGATCGTCATCTCCGCCCTCTCCAAGAACCCCGCGCTACGCCCGCGCAGCGCGGCCGCCATGCGCGACGACCTGAACGGCTGGCTCGCGGCACCCCGGGGCGGCGCCACCCCGGCCCTGCCGCCCGCCCCCGCCCCGCGGCCGGTCGTGCCCCTGCACCCGGCCTACAACCCGCCGCACACACCGCCGCACACCCCGGTTCCGCCGCCGCTGCCGATGCCACCGGCGTCGGGGCGGCCCGGCGAGGTGTACACGTCCCAGCAGTGGGGCACGGCGCCGGTCGATCCGCGCCGCGGCAAGGGACGGCGGCGCGCCCTCATCGCTGTTTCGGCGGCCGTGGTGCTGACGCTCGGCACGGTGCTCGCGGTCCGCCTCGGCTCCTCGCACGCCCCGTCCGAGCACACCGTCACGGCCCTGGACCTGATCGGCAAGCGGACCGTCGGCCGCGGCTTCGACGGGGCGGTCAACGGCACCGTCAACCCGTCCACGGCCAAGGGCGGCACGCTCAAGCTGATGTCGTACTACGCCCCCGACTCCCTGGACCCGGCGCGCTCCTACTCACCGCTCGCCTGGAACCTGGACCGGCTCCTGCTGCGCAAGCTCGTGGACTTCGCCCCCCAGCCCAGCGGGGCGGGCGCCGAACTCGCGCCGGACCTGGCCACCACCACGGGCACGGTCAGCGACGGCGGCCTCACCTACACGTACACCCTCAAGAAGGGTGTGACCTTCGAGGACGGCACGGCCATCACGTCCAAGGACATCAAGTACGGCATAGAGCGGACGTTCGCGACCGATCTGTTCAGCGGCGGACCCACGCATCTGCGGGACCTGCTCGACCAGGGCCAGTCCTACCCGGGCCCGTACAAGGACACCGACCCGGACCAGCTGGGCCTGAAGAGCGTGCTCACACCGGACGACAGCACCATCGTCTTCCATCTCGACGCGCCGTTCGCCGACTTCCCGTACGTGCTCGCGCTGCCGATGTCCTCGCCCGTGCCGAAGGCCAAGGACACCAAGGACAACTACGAGAAGCAGCCGGTCGCCAGCGGGCCGTACAAGATCGCCTCCTATGATCGCGACAAGAAGCTGCGGCTGGTGCGCAACGACGAGTGGGACCCGGCCACCGACGGCATTCGCACGGCCCTGCCGGACGCCGTCGACTTCACGGTCGCGGCCGGCTCCGACGTGGTCGACGCCGCGCTGCTCAGCGGAGAGGCCGACCTGGACCCGGCCCAGGCCGGTGTCCAGGACGCCACCCGCACCAAGATCCTCGGCAGTGACAGCCTCAAGGCGAACGCGGACTCCGCGCTGATCGGGGCCGTCCGGTACTTCTCCCTGCAGACCGCCGTCGCACCCCTGAACGACTACCGCTGCCGCTGGGCGGTGCAGTACGCGGCGAACCGGACCGCGCTGCGCGACGCGGGCGGCGGAAAGGACGCGGGGGACGTCGCGGGCGGGATGCTGCCGCCGACGGTCGGCGGCTACGACCCGCATCTGAACACGTACGGCACGACCGCCGGCCGCACCTATCCCGACCTCGCCAAGCGCCAGCTGTCCGACTGCGGGCACGCGTCCGGCTTCTCGACCACCATCGTCACGGCCACCGGCAACCCCCGGACCAAGGCCATCGTGGAGAACCTGCGCACCCAGCTCGCCGCCGTCGGGATCACCGCCAAGACCGAGTACCCCGAGGCCGCGGACCTGTACGCGACGCTGCCCGACCAGAAGAAGATCAAGGAGCGTGGGTGGGGCATCATCCTCACCACCTGGCAGTCCGACTGGCCCACCCCGGCCGGCTTCCTGCGCCCGCTGCTGCTGACCGGCAGTCCGTCCAACTACGCGGCCCTGGCCGACCAGCAGTTGAAGGACCTGATGGACGAGGCCGACGCCAAGACCGACCGGAACTCCGCCGACAGCGTCTGGCGCACCGTCGACTCCACCTCGCAGGACCGGGGCACCCTGATCCCGTTCATGTACGTGCGGCAGCTCAACTACCGCTCGGCGCGGCTGACCAACGTCTATCTCCACCCGGCGCTGGGCGGTGTGGACATCCAGGCGCTCGGCCTCAAGAACTGACCGCCGGGTCCTCCGGGCTCCGTCCGCTGCGCGCCTTGGCCAGCGCTTCGACGAAGGCGTCCGTCGTGGCCGCGTCGCGGACGGCGATCCGCAGCCACCGCCCGTCGAGACCGGGGAAGGTGTCCGCGCGGCGGACCGCGAAGCCGAGGTCGCGCAGCCGCTCACGGACGGCGGCCGCGTCCTGCAGTTCGACCAGGACGAACGGCCCGGCGGGCGTGCCCGCGACCTCCAGTCCGTCGAACTCGCCCAGCCGGGCGAGCAGATACGCGCGGCAGACCGCGATCTCGGCCGCGGCCCGGTCCGCCTCCGCCAGCGCGTCCGGTGCCACACACGCCTCGATGGCGGCCAGCCCCGGCGACGAGACCGCCCACAGCGGCTGCGCGCGCTCCAGCAGGGCGATGTGCTCGGCGCCGGCGAGCACATAGCCGATCCGCAGTCCCGCCAGCCCCCAGGTCTTGGTGAGGCTGCGCAGCACGACGAGACCGGGTACGTCACGGCGGGCGGCCAGCGAGGCGGACTCGCCGGGTACGGCGTCCATGAACGCCTCGACGACCACCAGGGTCCGGCCGGGCCGGGCCAGCCGTGCGACCACGTCGGACGGGTGGAGTGCCGACGTCGGGTTCGTCGGATTGCCGAGCACGACGAAGTCGGCGTCCTCGGGAACGGCCGCCGGATCGAGCCGGAAACCGTCGGCGGCGTCCAGGACCACCCGGTGCACGGCGTGTCCGGCGTCGCGCAGCGCCGCCTCGGGCTCGGTGAACTGCGGGTGCACCACGACCGCGTGACGCGGTGCGAAGGCCCGCGCCAGCAGCACGAACGCCTCCGCCGCGCCCGCCGTCAGCAGCACCTCGTCCACCGGCCGGCCGTGCCGCCGGGCGACGGCGGCCCGCGCCGCCCGCCCGTCGGGATAGGCCGCCAGGCCGTCGAGCGACGCGGCGATCGTCGCCTTCAGCCAGGCCGGCGGCGTACCGGCACGGACGTTGACGGCGAGGTCGGTCCGTACCCCGCCGTCGTCGCGCACCTCGGCGTCGCCGTGGTGCCGGAGGTCGTAGCCGTCCGTGCCGCCGGCACCGGAAGTGCCGTCAGTGGGAGTGGGCATGGTGACCGTGGTGGTGGCCGTGGTCGCCCGAGGGGTCGTCGGGGTGGTGGTGCGGCTGCTGCGGCATACCGACCCGGTCCTCGAAACCGGGCAGCTTGACGCGGTAGACGCAGGAGTCGCAGTTCATCCGCAGATCGCCCTTGAGGGTCTCGCGGTAGCGCTCCATCACCAGGTCGGCCAGCTCCGGCTCCGGGCCGATGACGGCCGCCTGCCGCACGTCGGTCGCCGGATGCGCGGCGGCCCATTCGGCGGCCTGGTCCCGGACCCGGTCCGGCAGGATGCCGGTGAACAGGAAGTACGGCAGCACGACGATGCGGCCGGCGCCCAGCTTGCGGCAGCGCTCAAGACCCGAGGGCACGTCCGGCGCGGCCAGCGACACGAACGCCGTCTCCACGCCCGCGTAGCCGCGGCCCTCCCACAGCAGCCGCGCGACCTTGTATATCTCGGCGTTGGCGTCCGGGTCGGTCGAACCGCGGCCGACGAGCAGCACCGTGGTGTCCGAGCGGTCGTCGCCGAGCACCTCGTCCAGCCGCCGCTCCAGGATCGTCAGCAGGCCCGGGTGCGGGCCCAGCGGCCGGCCGTAGGTGTACGTCGTGCCCGGGTGCCGCTGCTCCTCGCGGGCCAGGGCGGCCGGGATGTCGCCCTTCGCGTGCCCCGCGGAGACCAGCACCATGGGGACCGCCGCGAAGCTGCGGACGCCCTGCGCCACCAGTTCCGCGACCGAGTCGGCGAGCGGCGGCGGCGACAGTTCGATGAACCCGCCGCCGACCGGCAGCCCGGGATTGTGCTCGCCGAGCTGCCGGACGAACGCACGGAAGGCTTCGGCTCCGGCCTCGTCACGGGTTCCGTGGCCGACGAGCAGGAGTGCGGGCGGGATCACAGCGAGTTCTCCTTGGTGAGGGGGGTGAGGGCTTCCGGGGCGGCGGGGCCGCCGGGACGTTCGGTGTAGAGCAGGGCGTTGAGCGCGGCGGACGCCACGGCGGAACCGCCCTTCTCGGAGATGTTGCTGACGGCGGGCAGACCGGAGGCGCGCAGCGCGGCCTTGCTCTCCGCCGCTCCCACGAAGCCGACCGGCAGACCGATCACCAGCGCGGGCGCGGCGTCCAGCGTCAGCAGTTCCTCGAGCGCGGTCGGCGCGCACCCGATCACCCAGACGGCACCGGGACCGACCTGTTCGTAGGCCAGCCGGATCGCGTGCGCGCTGCGGGTCAGCCCGGGACCCGACCGGCCGTCCTTGAGCCGGCAGACGACCGGCCGGGTGGTGATCCCGGCGGCGACCATCTCGACATCCGCGACGATCGGGGCGCCCGCGTGCAGCGCGGTGTGGGCGGCCAGCAACTCGGCCTCGTCACAGACGAGTTCCCCGGCGTACTCCAGATCGGCGCTGGAGTGGACGACCCGCTCGACCACGGCCCGCGTCAGCGGCGGGAAGTGCGAGGTGTCGAGCCGGGAGCGCAGTCTGCGGAACGACTCCTGCTCGATGGGGTGAACGGTGCGGGTCACAGGGAACCTCCCGGTCGTCGGATGGGCTGCGGGCCGGTCATGCCTGCCACCGGTAGCCGCGCGGGGTCACCATGCGGCCGGCCACGTTGCGGGTGGCGGTGTTGCCGACGGTCACGACGGTCACCATGTCGACCGTCGTCACATCCAGCGCCGCGATGGTCGTCACCTCGCTGCGCTCGTCAGGCCGGGACGCGGCGTGCACGACGCCGACCGGGGTGCCGGGCTCCCGGTGCTCCGCGAGCAGCGACAGCGCCTTCGGCAGCTGCCAGTCGCGGCCCCGGCTGCGCGGGTTGTAGAAGGTGACGATCAGATCGGACTCGGCCGCGGCGCGGACCCGGCGCTCGATGACGTCCCACGGTGTGTGCAGGTCCGACAGGCTGATCGACACATGGTCGTGGCCCAGCGGCGCACCCAGGATCGCGGCGGCGGCGAGCGCGGCCGTCACCCCGGGCACCCCGACGACGTCGATGTCGTCCGCGGCCTCGGCGAGCGCGGGGGAGGCCATCGCGTAGACGCCCGCGTCACCGCTGCCGATCAGGGCCACCGCATGGCCCGCGCGGGCCTGCTCCACAGCGGTACGCGCCCGCTCCTCCTCGGCACCCAGGCCGGATTCCAGGATCCGGGTGCCGGGCCGCAGCAGGTCCCTGATCTGGTCGACGTACTGGTCCAGGCCGACGATCACCGATGCCCGGCGCAGCTCCTCGCGGGCCCGCGGCGTCAGCAGGTCACGTGCGCCGGGACCGAGCCCGACCACCGAGAGCCGGCCGCGCGGACGGCGCCGCGCCACGGCGGCGGTCGCCATCGCGGGACCCTCCTGCGGCGCGGACTTCCGCTTGGGCACCAGCAGTTCGCCGCCCGGTGCCGCCGCGAGCGCCGCCGCCTCGGCGACCGACGGGGTGCCGACGGCCGCCAGCGGAGCGTCCGACGGGTTCGGTACGTCGATCCCGGCGAGCCGGTCCGCGGTGTACGTCAGCAGCGGCACCCCGAGCCGCTCGGCGGCCTCGACGATCCCCGCCTCGTCCGCCTTCGCGTCCACGGTCGCCAGCGCCGCGACCGAGCGGGGCGAAAGACCCGCGTCGGCGAGCGCGCTCCCGATCAGCGTCAGCACCTCGTCGGCCGGCACTCCCCGGCTGCCGCCCACGCCGACGACCAGCGACGGCGGGCGCAGCAGCACGGTCCTGGCGGCTGTATCCGCTGCGGCCACACGGTCGGTGACGATCAGTGAGACGTCACTGTCAGTGGCGGCGGTTACGTTGGGTGGCAGAGCAGGAAGGGGGTGGACGCCATGGGGGGTGTCCAGATGTACGGGGTCGCCGTCGAGGATCGCGCGGCTGACGGCCGCGACCGCGCCGTCGACGGGCCAGCCCAGCATGTCGAGTCCTGGCACCCCGGCGGCGTCGGTGGCGGTGCTGATCACCGGACGGCAGCCCAGTGCGTCGGCGACGCGCTGCGCCAGCTCGTTCGCACCGCCGCCGTGGCCGCCCAGCAGCGCTATCGCGTGCTGATGCGTCTCGTCCACCGTGACGACACCGGGATCGGTGTCCTTGCCCCGCAGCAGGGGGGCGATCAGGCGGACGACGGCGCCGGTGGCGAGGAAGCACACCAGTTGCTCGCATTCGGCGAACGCGCGACCGACCGCCTCGCGGACCGGCCCGTCGTAGACCCGGACCTCGTCGGGCCAGGCGGCGGCCAGGTGTTCGCAGCCGCGCTGCCCCGCCGAGGTGGCGGAAATCAGGCCGATCACAGAATTGCTCCTTCGGTGCCGGGCCGGGTGGCCCACAGGACGAATACGGGATTGTTGGCGGCGAGCCGGGTGACGCCGCCCGGCAGCGGTGCCAGCCGGGAGGACTGCAGCAGCAGACCGTCCGGTTCGAGACCGGCCGCGGAGAGGGCGGCGCGTACGTCGCCGACGCGGTCGACGGCCGCGAGGGTCACGACCACGGTCCGCCGGGCGCGCCTGGCGCAGGCACCGACGATGGCGGGCAGGTCGCGCCCGCCGCCGCC
Organism: Streptomyces sp. H39-C1; assembly: GCF_027158125.1. Taxonomy (NCBI): domain Bacteria; kingdom Bacillati; phylum Actinomycetota; class Actinomycetes; order Kitasatosporales; family Streptomycetaceae; genus Streptomyces; species Streptomyces sp. H39-C1. The sequence goes on along the minus strand of NZ_JAPVLS010000008.1, from coordinate 60,155 downwards.
GATGAAGACGGCGTCCGGGTCCGGGAGCTGGGACAGCACGGTCGGGGCGGCGCCGTGCACGATCTGCACGTCCACACCGTGGGCCGCCGCGTTCGCCCGGATCCGCTCGATGCCGTCGGGGGTCTGTTCGACGGCGACCGCGGCGGCGCCGAAGCGGGCGCACTCCACGGCCACGGAACCCGATCCGGCCCCTATGTCCCACACGAGGTCACCGGTGCGCGGGGCGAGCCGCGACAGGGCCAGGGCACGCACCTCGAACTTGGTGATCATCGAGTCGCGGTACCCGAACGCCTCCTCGGGCAGCGCCCAGCCGGCCGGCGCGGGCGGCGGACCGGCGACGATCCGCTGGACCGGTGACAGCACCCGCGCCTCGTCCAGACAGAGCACGACACTCACCCCGGTGCCGGTCCAGTCGCGGACGGCGGCGTCGGCGGGGGAGACCCGCTCGACGGTCTCGTCCGCCGTGCCGAGAGCCGCCGCGACCACCAGCGTGCGCTCGAGGCCGGTCCGGGCCAGTGCGGCGCCCAACTCGGCGGGACCGGCCCCGGGACCGGTCAGCACCGCGGTCTTGGGGTGCGCGCGGCACACGTTGACGGCCGTTCGCGGATCACGGCCGTGCGCGCTGACGACGACCGCGTCGTCCCAGGACAGGCCCAGCCGGGCGAAGGCCACCGCGATGGAGGGGGAGGACGGGCGGACGTCCAGGGTCTCGGGGCCGAAGCGCGCCCCGAGGGCCCGGACGATGCCGAAGAACCCGGGATCACCGGAGGCGAGCACGGTCACCCGCCGGTCCTGGTGCTCCGGCGAGCCGAGGTGCCGCTCGATGCCGTCGAGGGCCGGGGCGAGCGGGCCGAGGACGATCTGCTCCACGCCGGCCGGCAGCCGCGCCGCCTCCAGATGGCGCCGCGCGCCGACGACGAGCGTGGCGCCTGCCGGAGCCGTCGCGGCGACGTCGGTACCGGTGCCCGTGCCGGTGGTGCCGGTGCCGATGACGGTGATCGCGCCGGGCGCGGGCGTGCCGGCGGTACGCGGCAGCTCAGGCTCGCGCGGGCCGGGCTGGGCGTACTGCTCGTACGGCGTCCGGCTCAAGGCCGTCCCTTCCTTCCGGGGTCGTGTCGCTGGTGGGGGCGGCTTACGCCTTGGACTCGCGCAACGCGCGCCGGGCCACCGGGTCCGCCCTGCGGAAACCGTGGAAGTGGCCCGGGTGGTACAGGTGCGAGCGGGTGCCGGACGCCGCGAGCGCCGGGCCGACGAGGAAGAGCGTGTGCTTCCAGAGCTTGTGCTCCTTGACCGTCTCCTCCAGCGTCGCGATCGTGCAGCGCAGCACGAGCTCCTCCGGCCAGGTCGCCTGATAGGCGATCACGACCGGCGTCTCCGTCGGATAGCCGCCCTCCAGCAGCTCCGTGACCAGCTGGCCCGACCGGGCGGCCGACAGGAACAGCGCCATCGTCGTGCCGTGCCGGGCGAACTCCCGTACCTCCTCGCCCGGCGGCATCGGCGTCTTGCCGCCGCCCAGCCGGGTCAGGATCACGGACTGCGCGACCTCGGGGATCGTCAGCTCGCGCTGCGCGATGGCCGCGACCGCGGAGAAGGACGAGACACCCGGGATGATCTCGACCTCGATGCCGAGCGTGTCGCACCGGTCGACCTGCTCCTGCGTACCGCCCCACAGGGCCGGGTCGCCGGAGTGGATCCGCGCCACCTTCAGGTCCTCGGCCTGCGCCCGCTCGTAGACCGCGACGACGTCCTCCAGCGACATCGTCGCCGAGTCCAGGATCTCCGCGCCCTCACGGGCGTGCTCCAGCACCTCCGCCTGCACCAGGCTCGCCGCCCAGATGACGATGTCCGCGGCCGCGATGGCGCGGGCCGCCCGGAACGTCAGCAGGTCGGCGGCGCCGGGCCCTGCCCCCACGATGGTCACCTTGCCGGTCACAGCTTGCCTCCACGGGTGTCCCGGCGGGCGGGAGCGATCAGTGTCGAGAGATAGGGGAGCGGGCCTTCGAGCAGCTCGGAGGCGGGGCGGATGGACTCCTCGGGCAACCCGAGCGCGGAACCCCACACGGCGCCCTCGGTCCTGCCGGTCTCCCGCAGCGCGGTCGCGACCTCCGCCGCCAGCCGGCCGAACTTGTACGCCACGACGGTGCCCGGCCCCTCCAGGGCCTCCTTCAGCACCGCCGACCCGGCCGTGACGGGCACGAGCGTCAGCGGCTCGGTCCCCTCGGCCAGCACGGCACCGCTGCGCGCGGCGAGGTCCTGCATCGCGGTGATGCCGGGGACGGTCTCGACGGCGACGCCGTCGACCAGCTCCCCGACGGTCAGCGCGAGATACGTGAACGTCGAGTAGACGTTGGGGTCGCCGATCGTCGCGAACGCCACCGTGCCGTGCGTCCGCAGCAGTTCGGCCACCTGCTCGCCCGCCGCGTCCCACGCGGCCTCACGCCGTGCCCGGTCGGTCCGCTCGTTCAGCGCGAACACGATCCGTACGATCTTCTCCTGCTCCACATAGTGCAGCACCGTCGCCTCGGCCCTGCCGCGTTCGAGGGTGTCCATCACGGGGACGACCACGACCGCCGCCGCCCGCAGGGCGTTCACACCCTTGACGGTCACCAGCTCCGGATCGCCGGGGCCCACCCCGACCCCGATCAGCCGCCCGCTCATTCGGAACACCTCTCCACCAGTCTTCGGGCCACGCTCGGAACGGCGGCCCAGTGCACATGCAGATACGAGGCGTGCACGCCCCCGTGGACGAATCCTTCGACACGGCGCTCCGGCCGCGTCACCCCCCACGCGGGCGTGGCGCCCGCGCCCGGTTCGATGACCGTGCGGTGGAACTCATGCCCGCGCACGCGGGTGCCGGCCTCCGCCAGCACGCTGTCCGAGACCGCCACCGCCTCGCGGTACCCGAGGGTCAGCCGCTCCGACATCCGCGCGGTCGCGTCGAGCACGCCGCACATCGGCCTCCCGTCCAGCTCCCGCGCCAGGTAGAGCAGGCCAGCGCACTCGGCGGCGACCGGCGCCCCGGAGGCCGCCAGTTCCGCCACGGCCTTGCGCAGCGGCTCGTTCGCCGACAGTTCCGGCGCGTAGACCTCCGGGAAGCCACCGCCTATCACCAGCGCGGCGGTTTCGGCGGGGAGTTGCTCGTCGCGGAGCGGGTCGAAGGTCACGACCTCGGCTCCGGCCGCCGTCAGCAGTTCCGCGTGCTCCGCGTACGAGAACGTGAACGCGGGCCCGCCCGCGACCGCAACCACCGGGGCTTCGCCCCGGACCTGGTCCAGGTGCGGGCCGGTGGCCCGGTTGTGCCCACCCTCCCCCAACCTTCGGCCGGGAGGTGCCCCCATCTCGCTTCGCTCGCCCTGCGGAACGCCTGCCCACAACTCGGGGGGTCCGGGGGGCGGAGCCCCCTGGTTTCGGGAAGGGGCGGGGCGGGGGAAGAGCCCCGTAGGGTTCCACGGGGCGGCGTCCAGGGGCGGGGCGCCGCGCGCCAGGCTCAGCAGGGCTTCCAGGTCGCAACCGGCACGGACCTGGGCGGCCATCGCGCGCACCGCGCCGACCGCGTCGGCGCTGCGTTCGGCGACCGGGACCAGTCCCAGGTGCCGGGAGGGGACGCTGACCTGTTCGGTGCGGCGCAGGGCGCCGAGAACCGGCACGCCGGACTCGTCCAGCGCCTCGCGGAGCAGAGCTTCGTGGCGGTCGGAAGCGACCTTGTTGAGGATGACGCCCGCGACCCGTACCTCCGGGTCCCAGGACGCGAAGCCGTGCACCAGCGCGGCTACGGACCGGGACTGCGACGAGGCGTCGACGACCAGCACCACCGGGGCGCGCAGCAGCTTCGCCACCTGGGCGGTCGACGCCAGTTCGCCCTGCCCCGCGGCCCCGTCGTACAGGCCCATGACGCCCTCGACGACCGCCAGATCCGCCCCGGCCGCCCCGTGCAGGAAGAGCGGGGCGATCAGTTCGGGGCCGCACATGAAGGCGTCGAGATTCCGGCCCGGGCGGCCGGTGGCGAGCGCGTGGTAGCCCGGGTCGATGTAGTCCGGGCCGACCTTGTGCGGGGACACGGCGAGGCCGGCCCCGGTGAAGGCCGCCATCAGCCCGGTGGCCACGGTGGTCTTGCCGCTGCCCGAGGAGGGCGCGGCGATGACCAGACGGGGGAGGGACGTCACCACTCGATGCCCCTCTGGCCCTTCTGGCCCGCGTCCATCGGGTGCTTGACCTTCGTCATGTCGGTGACGAGGTCGGCGGCCTCGACCAGCTTCTCCGGCGCGTTGCGGCCGGTGATGATCACATGCTGGGTGCCGGGGCGGTCGTTGAGGACCTGGATCACCTCGTCGATGTCCACCCAGCCCCAGTGGATCGGGTACGCGAACTCGTCCAGCACGTACAGCTGGTACGTCTCGGCGGCCAGGTCCCGCTTGACCTGCTCCCAGCCCTCCTTGGCCGCTTCCTCGCTGTCGGCGATGTCGCGCTGCACCCAGGACCAGCCCTCGCCCATCTTGTGCCAGGCGACGGTGCCGCCCTCGCCGGAGTCGCCGAGGACCCGCAGCGCCCGCTCCTCGCCGACCTTCCACTTCGCCGACTTGACGAACTGGAACACCCCGATCGGCCACCCCTGGTTCCATGCGCGCAGCGCGAGCCCGAAGGCGGCCGTCGACTTCCCCTTGCCGATGCCGGTGTGCACGATGGTCAGCGGCCGGTTGCGGCGCTGGCGCGTCGTGAGCCCGTCGTCCGGCACGCTGCTCGGCTGTCCCTGCGGCATTACGCGGCCCTCCGCACATCACGTACGAGCGCGGACACGGTGTCCGCGCGCAGTTCCTCCAGCGTCACGGCGGTCCCGGCGAGGTCGAGCGCCAGCGCGCCCGCCAGGCCGAGCCGCACGGGACCCGACTCGCAGTCGACGACGACCGACGCCACGCCCTCGGCGTTCAGCAGCCGCGCCGCCCGCGAGGCCAGCTGTACGGGCTCGGGTCCGCCGGTCGCCCGGCCGTCCGTCACCACGACCAGCAGCGGCCGGCGGGACGCGTCCCGCAGCCGCTCGATCCGCAGCACCTCGCGCGCCTTCAGCAGCCCGGCCGCCAACGGCGTCCGGCCGCCCGTCGGCAGCACCTGCAGCCGCGCCGCGCCCGCCTCGACCGACGACGTCGGGGGCAGCGCCAGTTCGGCGTCCGCGCCGCGGAAGGTGATCATCCCGATCTTGTCGCGCCGCTGGTACGCGTCCATCAGCAGCGACAGGACGGCGCCCTTGACGGCGGTCATGCGCTGCCGGGCGGCCATGGAGCCGGAGGCGTCGACGACGAACAGCACCAGATTCGACTCCTTCCCCTCCCGCACCGCCTGCCGCAGATCGTCCTTCCGGATCACCAGACCGGGACCGCTGCGCCCGCGGGCCCGCTGGTGCGGGGCCGCCGCGTGCACCGTCGCCGCCAGATGCAGCTTCGTCAACTGGCCCTGCGGCCGCCGCGCGCTCGTCGTCCTGCCGTGCGCGGTCCGCGCCCGCGACCGGCGGCCTGCCGCGCCCTCGCCCATACCGGGGATGGTGAACGCCTTGGTCTTGAACGGCTCGCCCGCCGGCGCGGCACTCTGCTCGCCACCGCCCGACGCCCCGCCCTGCTGCTGACCGGCGGACTCGTCGGGTGCGGGAGTCTCCTCCGGACTCTCCTCGGGCCCGTCCTGCGGTCCGTCGTCAGGACCACCCTCCGGCGGCTGCCCGCCGCCGTCGTCGGGGCCGTCCGGATCCGGGTCGTCCTCCGGGTCCGGGCCGCCGCTGTTCTGCTCCAGCGTGTCGTCGAGCTTCGACTCGTCGAGGCCCGGCGCGTCGAAGGGGTTGCGGCGGCGCCGGTGCGGCAGCGCCAGCAGCGCCGCCTGCCGGACGTCCTCCGCGATGACCTCGGTCCGCCCGTCCCACGCGGCCAGCGCGGTCGCGGTACGCGCCATCACGATGTCCGCGCGCATCCCGTCGACCTCGAACGCCGCGCAGGTCGCGGCGATCTGGCGCAGCGCCCGGTCACCGAGCACCACGGACGGCAGCAGCGCCCGCGCCGCCACTATCCGCGCCCGCAGCGCGTCCTCGTCGCCCGACCACTTCCCGGCGAACGCCGCCGGGTCCTCGTCGTACGCGAGCCGGCGCCGTACGACCTCGACGCGCTCGTCCGTCTCGCGGGACGCCGCGACCTCCACCGTCAGCCCGAACCGGTCGAGGAGCTGCGGGCGCAGCTCGCCCTCCTCCGGGTTCATGGTGCCGACGAGCAGGAAGCGGGCCGCGTGCCGTACGGAGACGCCCTCGCGCTCGACGTAGGAGGCGCCCATGGCGGCGGCGTCCAGCAGCAGGTCGACCAAGTGGTCGTGCAGCAGGTTCACTTCGTCGACGTAGAGCACGCCCCGGTGCGCGTCGGCCAGCAGCCCCGGTTCGAACGACTTCTTGCCCTCGGACAGCGCCCGCTCGATGTCCAGCGAACCGACCAGCCGGTCCTCAGAGGCACCGACCGGCAGCTCCACCATCCGCGCGGCGCGGGCGGTGCCCGCGCCGATCGCGTGCGGGCCGTCCGGGCACGCCGGGTCCGGCGCCGCCGGATCGCACGAGAACCGGCACCCGCCGACGACGGCGACGTCCGGCAGCAGCGAGGAGAGTGCCCGCACGGCCGTCGACTTGGCGGTGCCCTTCTCGCCGCGCACGAGCACACCGCCGACCGCCGGCGATACGGCGTTCAGCAGCAGCGCGAGCCGCAGGTCGGTCATCCCGACGATCGCGGTGAACGGATAGGGGGTGCTCATGAGTCGCCTTCCAGGTCGCCTTCGAGCTGCAGATAGATCTCGCGGAGCTGGTTCAGGGTCTCCGGGTCGGGCTCGGCCCACAGACCTCGGTCGGCGGCCTCCAGCAGCCGTTCGCTGATGCCGCGCAGCGCCCAGGGGTTGGACTTCTTCATGAAGTCCTGGTTCTCCTTGTCGAACACGTACTCCGCCGCGAGCCGCTGGTACATCCAGTCGTCCACGACGCCGGCCGTCGCGTCGTACCCGAAGAGGTAGTCGACGGTCGCGGCCATCTCGAAGGCGCCCTTGTAGCCGTGCCGGCGCATGGCCGCCATCCAGCGGGGGTTGACCACGCGGGCGCGGAAGACGCGGTGCGTCTCCTCGCCCAGGGTGCGGGTCTTGACCTGGTCGGTGGTTGCGCTGTCGCCGACGTAGGCGGCGGGGGAGACACCCGTCAGGTGGCGGGTCATCGCCACCATGCCGCCGTGGTACTGGAAGTAGTCGTCGGCGTCGACGATGTCGTGCTCGCGGGTGTCGACGTTCTTCGCGGCGACCTGGATCCGGCGGAACGCCTGCTCCATGTCCCCGCGCGCCGCGCGGCCGCCCAGGCCGCGCCCGTACGCGTAGCCGCCCCAGACCGCGTAGACCTCGGCGAGGTCGGCGTCGGAGCGCCAGTTGCGGGCGTCGATCAGCGGCAGCAGGCCGGCCCCGTAGGCGCCCGGCTTGGAGCCGAAGATGCGGGCCGTGGCACGGCGGCGGTCGCCGTGTTCTGCCGTGTCCTCGTCGGCGTGGGCGCGGACGTAGTTGGACTCGGCGGGCTCGTCGAGTTCCGCGACGGCCTGGACGGCGTCGTCGAGGAGCTGGATGACGTGCGGGAAGGCGTCGCGGAAGAAGCCGGAGATGCGGACCGTCACATCGATGCGCGGGCGGCCCAGCTCCTCCAGGCCCACCACCTCGAACCCGGTGACGCGGCGTGAGGCGTCGTCCCAGACCGGGCGGCAGCCCAGCAGGGCGAGGATCTCGGCGATGTCGTCGCCCTGGGTGCGCATGCACGACGTGCCCCACACCGTCAGGCCGACGGACTTCGGGTACGCGCCGGTGTCGGTGAGGTGCCGCTCCAGCAGCGAGTCGGCCAGCGCCGTGCCGACGTCCCAGGCGAGCCGGGACGGGATGGCCTTCGGGTCGACGGAGTAGAAGTTGCGGCCGGTCGGCAGGACGTTGACCAGGCCGCGGGTCGGGGACCCGGACGGGCCGGCCGGTACGTAGCCGCCGCGCAGCGCCCGCAGGATGTTGTCGATCTCGTCGGTGGTGCGCTCCAGCCGGGGCACGACCTCCTCGGCGGCGAACTCCAGGATCCGCACGGCGTCCCGGACGGGCGAGCCGAGCACCTCCGTCACGATCCCGGGGGCCGCGGCCCGGCTCCAGCCGGACTCCTCCATCGCCCCGGCCAGCCGGCGCGCGAGTGTCTCCAGCAGGTCGACGGCGTCGGCAGCCGTTCGCGCCGGCCCGTCGGCCAGCGCGGTCAGTGAGGCCGGCACCGCGAGCCGGGCGCCGGGTTCGGCGAGCAGCGCCTTCTCGTCGAGGCCGAACGCCTCGGCCATCGCGGCCCGCAGTCCCGGCAGCGCGGCGCCGACGCCGCCCCACACCTGGGAGGAGCGCAGGATGGCGAGCACCAGGTTGACCCGGGCCCCGCCGACGGGGCCGCCGCCGAGGATGTGCAGACCGTCGCGGATCTGCACGTCCTTGATCTCGCAGAGCCAGCCGTCGATGTGCATGACGAACTCGTCGAAGGCGTCCTCGTCGGGCTGGTCGTCCACGTGCAGGTCGTGATGGAGCTCGGCGGCCCGCACCAGCGTCCAGATCTGGCTGCGGACGGCCGGGGTCTTCGTCGGGTCCAGGTCCGAGACGAGCGCGTACTCGTCGAGGAGCTGTTCCAGCTTGGCGAGGTCGCCGTAGGTGTCGGCGCGCGCCATCGGCGGCACCAGGTGGTCGACGACGGTGGCGTGGCCGCGCCGCTTGGCCTGCGTGCCCTCACCCGGGTCGTTGACGATGAACGGGTAGACGAGCGGCAGTTCGCCCAGCACCGCGTCCGGCGCGCAGCCCGCCGACAGGCCGAGGCCCTTGCCGGGCAGCCACTCCATGGTGCCGTGCTTGCCCATGTGGACGATGGCGTCGGCGCCGAACGTGTTGTCGAGCCAGCGGTAGGCCGCCATGTAGTGGTGCGACGGCGGCATGTCCGGGTCGTGGTAGATCGCGATCGGGTTCTCCCCGAAACCGCGCGGCGGCTGGATCATGACCACGACGTTCCCGAACTGCAGGGACGCCAGGACGATGTCCTCGCCGTCGAGGTAGAGGGTGCCCGGCGGCTCTCCCCAGTGCTCCAGCATCCCCGCGCGCAGCTCGGGGTCGAGCGTCGCGAACCACCGCTGGTAGTCGGCGAGCGGAACCCGGGCCGGGGCGGCGGACAACTGCTCCTCGGTGAGCCACTCGACGTCGTGGCCGCCGGCGGCGATCAACCGGTGGATCAGCTCGTCGCCGTTGTCCGGGTACCCGTCGACGGCGTATCCGGCGCCGCGCAGCGCGTCCAGCAGGCCGACGGCCGAGGCGGGGGTGTCGAGGCCGACCGCGTTGCCGACCCGCGAGTGCTTGGTGGGGTACGCGGTGAAGACGACCGCGAGCTTCTTCTCCGGGTTCGGCTTGTGCTTGAGCGCGGCGTGCCGGACCGCGATCCCGGCGACGCGCGCGGCGCGTTCGGGGTCGGCGACGTACACCGGGACATCGCCCTCGCCGGTCTCCTTGAAGGAGAACGGGACGGTGATCAGCCGGCCGTCGAACTCCGGGATCGCCACCTGCATCGCCGCGTCCATCGGCGACAGCGCCGCGTCGGAGGCCGCCCAGGCCGCGCGGGACGAGGTCAGGCACAGGCCCTGGAGGACCGGGATGTCCAGATCGGCGAGCGCGCCGATGTCCCAGGCCTCGTCGTCCCCGCCCGCCGAGGCGTCGGAGGCGCGGGTGCCGCCGGACGCCAGGACGGTCGCGACCAGTGCGTCCGCCCGGCCCAGCAGTGCGTACAGGCCGGCGTCCGCGCCGCGCAGCGTCCCGCAGTACACGGGCAGCGCGTTGGCGCCCTTCGCCTCGATCGCGGCGCACAGCGTGTCCACGAAGCCGGTGTTCCCGGACAGTTCGTGGGCGCGGTAGAAGAGCACCCCGACGGTCGGGCGGCCCTCGGTGAACGGGTACGCGCCGTGCGTCCCGTACTGCGGCATGGTGGCCGGGGGTTCGAAGCCCTCACCGGTCAGCAGCACCGTGTCCGACAGGAAGCGGGCCAGCTCCACCAGGTTCGCCGAGCCGCCCTCGACCAGATAGCGCAGCGCCTCCGCGACGACGCCCGCCGGAACCGAGGACTCCGCCATCAGTTCGGCGTCCGGCACCGACTCCCCGCCGAGCAGCACCGTCGGGATGCCGGACGTGCGCAGCGCGGCGAGTCCGTCCTCCCAGGCGCGCTTGCCGCCGAGCAGCCGCACGACGGCGATGTCCGCGCCCTCGGTCAGCGCGGCCAGGTCGCCGGGGCCGACCCGGGTCGGGTTGCCGATCCGGTAGTCCGCACCGGAGGCGCGGGCCGCCAGCAGGTCGGTGTCGGCGGTGGACAGCAGCAGAACGGTGGTCACGGTGCCCCCGGAGCAAGGAAGGGTAGGCCGGCGGGTGCGCCGTCCTCGATGAGCCGCATGAGCGCGGCGGTGTCCGCGTGTTCTTCGATCAGGTCGCCGAGGCGGTCGAGCTGTTCCTCGCGCAGCGCCCCGAAGGAGGTGCCGGGTGCGGGGACGAAGCGGCGGCCGGCCTGTTCGGCGATCCGGCGCAGGAAGGCGCGGCGGAAGCCGTCGCTCTCCAGCGAGCCGTGCCAGTGGGTGCCCCAGACGGCGCCCGACCGGCAGCCGTCCAGTGCCCGACCGTTGTCGGCGGTCATGAACGGCCCGTCGCCGCCGAGCACTTCCGCGACCCCGTGGTGGATCTCGTACCCCTCGACCGGTTCGCCGAGCGCCTCGCCGACCGGCCGGGCCAGGGTCTTCTCCGCCGCGAACCGGACGCGGACGGGCAGCAGTCCGAGCCCGTCCACCCGGCCGGCGCGCGACTCGATCTCGTCCTCGATCGTCCCGCCGAGGATCTGGTAGCCGCCGCAGATGCCCAGCACCGGACGGCCCTCCGCGGCCCGCCGGACGATCGCGTCGGCGAGCCCGCGCTCGCGCAGCCAGGCCAGCGCTCTGACAGTGCCCCGGGTGCCGGGCAGCACCACCAGGTCGGCGTCGGCGAGTTCCTGCGGCCGGTCGACGAAGCGCACGACGACGCCCGGCTCGGCGGCCAGCGCGTCGACGTCGGTGAAGTTCGACATCAGCGGCACGGCGACGACCGCGACCCGCAGGATGTCCTCGCCGTGCGGCGGGGTGACGACGGACTCCCGTACGGCGCCGCGCATCGAGACCCGCAGCCCGTCCTCCTCGTCGATGCCCAGCCCGTGCGCGAACGGCAGCACGCCGTACACCGACCGGCCGGTCAGCCCGCGCAGCATGTCCAGGCCCGGCTCCAGCAGCGAGACGTCGCCGCGGAACTTGTTGACGAGGTAGCCGCAGACCAGTTCCTGGTCCTCGGGGCTGAGCAGCGCCGTCGTGCCGAAGAACGAGGCGAAGACGCCGCCCCTGTCGATGTCGCCGACCACCACGACCGGCAGCCGTGCCGCGCGGGCCAGGCCCATGTTCACGATGTCGTTGTGCCGCAGGTTGATCTCGGCCGGACTGCCCGCCCCTTCACAGATCACCGCGTCATACGTGCCCCGCAGTTCGGCCAGGCACTCCACCACGACGGGGAGCAGCGTGGACTGTTTCCCACCGTGGTAACCGCGGGCGCTCATCTCTCCCACCGGCTTGCCGAGCAGCACCACCTGGCTGCTGCTGTCGCTGCCGGGCTTGAGCAGCACCGGGTTCATCAGCGCCGTCGGCTCGACCCGCGCCGCCTGCGCCTGCATGGCCTGCGCCCGCCCGATCTCCGCGCCCTCGCGCGTCACGAACGAGTTCAGTGACATGTTCTGCGCCTTGAAGGGCGCGACCTTCACACCCTGCCGGACCAGCCAGCGGCAGATGCCCGCCGTGACGACGCTCTTGCCCGCGTCGGACGTGGTCCCGGCGACCAGCAGCCCTCCGCCGGTGCGGCTCGCGCCGCGCGTACTGCTCATCGGGTTCCCTTCTCGGTGGATGCCGACAGCGCGGTGACGGCCAGCCGCCCGCCGGCGCAGACCGCCAGCGCCAGCACGCCGACGCGGCGCGAGAGCCGTACGGCGCGGGCGATGTCGGCGACCTCGGGCGGCCGGTTGCCGGCGCCCAGCACGGCGCGGTGCTCCACGCGGCCGGCGTAGGCGAGGGTCCCGCCGAGCCGGACGCCCAGCGCGCCCGCGAAGGAGGCTTCCACCGGGCCGGCATTGGGGCTGGGGTGGCCGGCGGCGTCGCGGCGCCAGGCGCGCAGCGCGCCGCGCGGATCGGGTCCCGCGAGCGTGGCGAGGACGGCGGTCAGCCGGGCGCCGGGCCAGCCGGCGACGTCGTCGAGGCGGGCGGAGGCCCAGCCGAACCGGCGGTAGCGCGGCGACTTGTGGCCGGCCATCGCGTCCAGGGTGTTGACGGCGCGGAAGCCGACGAGCCCCGGGACACCGGCGGCCGCGCCCCACACCAGGGCGCCGACGACCGCGTCCGAGGTGTTCTCGGCCACGGATTCCACGACGGCCCGTGCGATCTGCGCGGCGTCCAGGGCCTGCGGGTCGCGGCCGCACAGGTTCGGCAGCCGCTCACGGGCCGCTGCGAGGTCGCCCGCCTCCAGCGCCGCGGCGACCGCCAGCGCTTCACGGCCCAGCGAGGTGCCGCCCAGCACCGACCAGGTGGCGGCCGCGGTCAGGGCGACGGTGGCGGTGGGGGAGGAACGGACGGTCCGTGCGGCCAGCGCGGCGGCGGCGGTCGCGCCGCCCGCGCACAGCGCGGTGTACAGCGCGCCGTGGCCGCGGTGGTCGCGCCACAGCCGGCGTTCGGCGGCGGCCGCGGCGCGGCCGAACACGGCGACCGGGTGGCCGCGGCGTGGATCGCCCGCGATCAGGTCGCCGAGATGGCCGAGGGCGGCGCCGCACGCGAAGGCGTGTCCGGCTCGCACGGCGTCAGCCCGCCGTCACGCCTCGACGGGACAGGGCCTGGGGATCCGGTGGAGTACGACGGCGGCCGGGCATGGCAGGAGTCCTCACTCAGGGTCCGCGCCCTGGTTCGACGTGACCGGCGGTTGAGAGTCTCCTGGCTCCCGGGTCCGCGCACCCCGGACCGTCCGGCCGATCGCTCGGGCCTGACGTTCGGGTTGGGGTGCACTCCCCGGTGACAGTGGCGGGACCGCGCCGGATTCACACCGGACTTCCTCTCCTACCGCCGTATGGCACCGGGCAGTCCACCACGTGCCGCGAACCCCGTCAACTCGCTGTTGACCTGCGACGGAAGATGTGCGAAGGCCCACACCCGCGGGTTCGCGGATGCGGGCCTGCGCCGTCGGCGCGCCGTGCGTCGCAGAGGATCAGGCGACGATCAGGAAGATGCCGTACGCCACCGCCGCCGCGCAGAGCGCGAAGCACGCGTAGGCGCCGGTCCGGGTCAGGACGGCGGAACCGCCGGAGACGGCGGCTCCGTCCGTGCCGGACTCGCGCTTGGCGAGTCCGACGATGCCGAGGGTGAAGACGCCCACCAGCCCGATGGTCACCGCGAGGGTGACGCCGAGGACGGTACCGAGGGCCTGCCAGTCGATCTGCATGGTGCTGATTCCTTCCGTGCCGGGATCAGGCCGTGGCCGGTGCGGCGTCGGCGGGGGAGGCGACGGCCGCGGGAGCCGGGATGGTCGCGGCGAGCGGGGCGACCGGTCCGGCGGGCGGCGGGCTGACGGCCGCGATGGCGGCGGTGACCGCACCCTGCGACTCGACCGGGAGCTCGTTGACGTTGCTGTGGTCGATCGGCTTGCGGCGCGAGGCGAGCCAGATCGCGGTGCAGGCGGCGAGCGCCAGGACGGCGACCCCGGCGATGCCCCACGTGCCCTGGTCGGCCAGCAATGCGGCCCCTGCGGCCACCAGGCCGGCGGCGGGCAGCGTCAGGCCCCACGCGGCGACCATGCGGCCCGCGGTGCTCCAGCGGACCACCGCGCCCTTGCGGCCGACACCGGAGCCCATCACGGAGCCCGAGCAGACCTGGGTGGTGGAGAGCGCGAAACCGAGGTGCGAGGAGGCCAGGATGGTGGCCGCGGCGCCGGTCTGGGCGGCGAAGCCCTGCGGTGCCTCGATGTCGGTGAGGCCCTTGCCCATCGTGCGGATGATGCGCCAGCCGCCGAGGTAGGTGCCGAGCGCGATGGCGGTGCCGGCCGAGACGATGACCCACATCGGCGGGTCGGCGTGCGGGGCGACGACTCCGCCGGTGATCAGCGCGAGGGTGATGACGCCCATCGTCTTCTGCGCGTCGTTGGTGCCGTGCGCGAGCGAGACCAGGCCGGCCGAGGCGATCTGCCCGGCCCGGTAGCCCTTGGCGGTCGCCTTCGGGTCGCTGTTGCGGCCGATCCGGTAGGTGAGCTTGGTGGCGAGCATCGCCGCCAGGCCCGCGACGACCGGGGCGGCGAGCGCCGGGATCAGGACCTTCATGACGACCTTGTCGCCGTTGACGCCATGGGCGCCGACGGAGACCAGGGTCGCGCCGATGAGGCCGCCGAACAGTGCGTGGGAGGAGCTGGACGGGAGCCCGGCCAGCCAGGTCAGCATGTTCCAGACGATGGCGCCGACCAGACCCGCGAAGATGACTTCCGGTCGGATCCCCGCGCTCTCGTCGATGATGCCGCCGGAGATGGTCTTGGCGACTTCCACGGACAGGAAGGCGCCGAGGAGGTTCAGCACGGCGGACATGGCCACCGCCGTCTTGGGCTTGAGCGCGCCGGTGGAGATGGTGGTGGCCATCGCGTTGGCGGTGTCGTGGAAACCGTTCGTGAAATCAAACACGAGAGCGGTCACGATCACGATTCCGATCAGGAGCGTGATGTGTTCCATTTACCCAGGCAATCGTTTGATCGGACAGTGGCGGTGGCGACCGTACGGAGCCTGAGTGAACGGAAGGTTAACTGGCGGCGGCCGCATGGTGCCGGTGCCCGCGGACCGGATTCTTCAGGCCATGCCGGGTGTTGGGGCGACTGCGCTGCCGCCGGGGACCCGGCCCGGCACCGCCCCCGGAATTCGTTTCAGTGCCGCCCGGAGATCCGGTCCGCGACGCGTGCCACCGGGTCCGTTTCGCTGCTGCGCCCGGACAGCTCACGGCGGTCCGCGCCACGGTAGGCCGCGTACATTCCGTGCACCCCGATCCAGCGGAACGGCTCAGGCTCCCAACGCCGCACCCGGTGGCCCACCCAGGGCAGCGCGGTCAGTTCGGTGCCGTGCCCCTGACCCGAGTCCAGCTGCACCAGATCGCGCAGCGTGCGCGCCGCCAGGTTCGCCGTCGCGACGCCGCTGCCGACGTAGCCGCCCGCCCAGCCGAGCCCGGTGGCCCGGTCCAGCTCCACGCTCGCACACCAGTCGCGCGGCACGCCCAGCACCCCTGACCAGGCATGTTCGATCGCCACCCCGGCGGTCGCGGGGAAGAAGCGGACCAGGATCTCGCGCAGCGCCTCGACCGTGGCCGGCTGCGTCCGTCCGTCGTTGTCCGTCCGCGAACCGAAGCGGTACGGCACCCCGCGGCCGCCCAGCGCGATCCGGTCGTCGGCCGTGCGCTGCGCGTACATGTACGCGTGCGCCATGTCGCCGAGCGTCTCGCGGCCCTCCCAGCCGATGGTGTCCCACACCTGCCGCGGCAGCGGCTCGGTGGCGATCATCGAGGAGTTCATCGGCAGCCAGGACCGCTTCTGCCCCTTGAGTGAGGCCGTGAAGCCCTCCGTGCAGCGCAGCACGTACGGGGCGCGCACCGTTCCGTACGGGGTGATCGCGTGTTTCGGCTTGATCTCGGTCACCGTGGTGGACTCGTGGATCACTACGCCCAGCGCCTCGACGGCCTTCGCCAGCCCCTGCAGAAGCTTCACCGGATGTATACGGGCGCCGTGCGGCGTCCAGGTGCCGCCGGAGGTCCCGGCGACCCGGATCCGCTCCGCGGACTCGCCCGCGCCCAGCAGCAGCCGGTCCTTCTCGCCGAAGGCCACCTCCGCCGCGTGGAACGCCTTCAGCCGGGCGAGCTGCGCGGGGGAGTGCGCGACCTCCAGCACCCCGCCCTTGACGATGTCGGCGTCGATGCCCTCCTCGGCGGCGATCCGCACCACCTCGTCGACCGTCTCGTTCATCGCGTGCTGCAGCGCGACCGCGGCCTCATGGCCGTGCAGCTTCGCGTACCGGTCGCGGCCCGCGATGCCGTTGTACAGCCAGCCGCCGTTGCGCCCCGACGCCCCGTAGCCGCAGAACTTCTGCTCCAGCACCGTGATCCGCAGGAACGGCACGGCCTTCTTGAGGTAGTAGGCGGTCCACAGGCCCGTGTAGCCGCCACCGACGATGCAGACGTCCGCGGTCGTGTCACCCGGCAGTGGCTCGCGCGGCGCGGGTACGCCGGTCTGCGAGTACCAGAAGGAGATGCCGCCGTTGACGGTGGTCATGATGCCCCTGCAATCCGTGATGCGATCCGGTGGGCCGTGGTGTGCGGCCGGTGGTGTGCGGGACGGTACTGCGCCCCGCGAGGACGCGGCAACGCCCAACCTGTAAGGATCGACGGATGCGCGATGCCATGGAGAAAGCCTGGTCGGAGCTGGTCGCCACGGCCCGGCGCAGTGTCACGGACGGCCTGGTGGTCGGTACGTCCGGCAATGTCTCGGTCCGGGTGGGCGATCTGGTGCTGGTGACGCCGACCGGCGTCCCGTACGACCGGCTCGGCCCCGTCGACGCGGTCGCCGTCGATCTGGACGGCCGGCAGGTCGCCGGACGGCTGCGCCCCACCAGCGAGCTGCCGATGCACCTGGCCGTCTACCGCGGCACGGGTGCGCGGGCCATCGTGCACACCCATGCGGTGCACGCCACGGCCGTCTCGACCCTGGTGGACGAACTTCCGGCGATCCACTACATGGCGGCCGCGATGGGCGGCCGGATCCGGGTCGCGGGCTACGCCCCCTACGGCACGGACGAACTGGCCGCGCAGGTGTTGCGGGCACTGCGCGACCGCAGCGCGTGCCTGATGCGCAACCACGGCACGCTCGTGTACGGCGCCACACTCGATCAAGCGTACGACCGTACGGCGCAGCTGGAGTGGATGTGCCAGGTCTGGCTCACCGCCCGCTCGGTCCCCGGACTGACCCCCGCCCTGCTGTCGGACGCCGAGCTGGACGACGCGGGCGGGCGGCTGCGCGGCTACGGCCAGCCCGGCTGACACCGCCCGGCCGGAACCGCCGGTGACCCGGCCGGCCGCTGTCCACTGGCCGCATCGCGCCGCCCCGCCGACACTGGAACCGATGCGTATACGAACCGTGGCGGCCGTGGCCGCCACCACCGTGCTCGGTGCCGGCGCGGCCGCTGTGGCGGCCGGACGGTACGTGTCCGACCTCGCCCTCAAACCGTCCACCGACGGCCCGGAACCGGACGAGCGGGTCACCGTCCACGCCACCGCGCCCGGCCAGGTCAGCATGACCCGCGCCCTGGCCTCCCTGCGGCCGGGCGTCTACGGGCTGTCCGGCGACGGCGTGCACGCCGCGGTCGGCGAGGTGCTGTGGACGACACCGGACACGGTGGCCCGGCGCCTGGACCGCGTCTACAGCGGCGCCCTCGACCCCGGCACGATGGTCCGGATGACGGCCCAGGTCCACGCGGGCGACCCGCGCAGCGCCCTCGGTCTGGACTACGCCGAGGTGCTGGTGCCCGGCGAACTCGGTCCCCTGCCCGCCTGGTTCGTGCCCGGGGCCCGCTCGACGTGGGTGATCACCGTGCACGGCCTCGGCGCGACCCGCGAACTCCCGCTCAATGTCCTGCCGGCCCTGCACGGCCACCGTTTCCCGGTGCTCGACCTCGCCTACCGCAACGATTCCGGCGCCCCGCCCTCACCGGACGGCCTCGGACACCTCGGCGACACCGAATGGCGCGACCTCGACGCGGCGATGAAGTACGCCGCGGAGTACGGCGCCGAGCGGTTCGTCCTCTACGGGTGGTCGACGGGCGCCACGATGGCGCTGCGGGCCGCCGACCACTCGGCGCTCCGGGGCCGGATCAGCGGGCTGATCCTCGATTCACCCGTCCTGGACTGGAAATCGACCGTGCGCGCCGCGGCGTTTTCCCACGGCGTGCCGGGAGCGCTCGTACCGCTCGGGGTGCGCGCCGCGGAGGGCCGCACCGGGCTGCATGCGGAACGCATCGCGGACGCCGCGGACCCCGCCCGGCTGAGCGTTCCCGCACTGGTCGTGCACGGCCCGGACGACACCCTCTCGTCCTGGTCAGGATCGCGCCAACTCGCCGCGAGGCGACCGGATCTGGTCACGCTCCACACCGTCCCCGGCGCCTCCCACAGCGCTATGTGGAACGTCGACCCGGCGTCGTACGAAGAGGCCCTGCGACGCTTCCTGACCCCTCTGATGTAGCGCTCGGCACGGAGCCGGGAGCGCAGCGTGAGGGGCGCCGCCCCGGAGCGCGTTTGGGATTCTGGGGCCTCACCCGGGACACTGCTCCAGTGACGTCCCGTACTTCGCGAGACACGCCGCTCCGCCTTGTCCCCCGACGACCCTCCCTGGCCTTCGCGGTGGGGGGCTCCGCCGCCCGCCCCACGGCGACAGCGCGGCGCTCCCGCCCGCCGCGGCCGCCCGAGGGCACCCCCGCGCTGTCCGAGCTCGCCCGCCAGGCGCGCGCCGAACTCGCCGACACGGTCCGCCTCGCGCGGTGGGCCGAAGCGGGACCCGGTACCGCAGGTCCGACCGGGATACTTCCGGACGCCGACGTCCAGCAGGCAGCCGCCGCGCTGGAGTTGACGGAACGGCAGATCCGGTCCGGTTGGGACCGGGCCCGGCTCGCGGGCCTGATCGAACTCCATCAGGGCGCCGCCCGCCCCGGCTGGCGGCTGCGCGCCTGGGACCGCGACAACACCGCGGTGCTGCGCGGCTGGGTCGCGCTCTTCGACGCCTGGTCCCTCGCGCATCCGCCCGGCGACCCCGCCGAGGCGGATCCCTCGCTGGTGGCCGAGGTCATCGAGGCAACCCCTCAGCTGCTGTCCTTCCTGCACCTCTCCTCGGGCCCGGTACCGGTCGACACCCTGCTGGACCTGCTGCGCCAGCGGGTCGCGGAGCTGCGGACCGAACGGCACGAGCCGCCCGCCGACGGCGCCCACGACCCGCTGCCCGCGCTCCTGAACTGGGTGCTCGACGCGGTCGCCGGGGTCGGGGCGCTGTATCCGCGCGACGCCTGCTCCGACACCCAGGAGGCCGCGCTCACCCCGCTCGGCAACTGGGCGGTCTGGGTCAAGCTGGAACAGATCTGTGTGGCCGCCCAGGGCCCGGCCGGCCATATCGAGCAGTCCGCGGAGAAGATGCTGCGCGCCTGCGCTCGGCTCTCCCCGGGCCCGGCCCGCGCCGAGTACCGCGCCTGGCTCGCCGCCCGGCCCGTCGGCCTGGCCGTCGCCGAACTGCTGGAGACCGCCCGAGGTGAGGACGCGCTGCTGCGCGGTCTGGCCTTCGAGGCGCTCCGGGTGGTCGGCGCGCCCGCCGAGCCCGCCGTCCGCGCCTCCTCCGAGGAGCCGACGCTGCGCCCGTACGCGCTGCTGTGGCTGGCCGAGCAGGACGGCGGTGACCCGGAGGCCGTCGCGGGGCTGCTGACCCGCGAGGAGACCGCCTGGCTGTGGGTGGACACCGCCGCGGCCGTCGCCGACCACGGCGAGGGGCAGCTGCTGGTCAGCCATCTCGACGCGGCGGTGGAGGGCTCGGTGCGGTCGCTCCTGGTGGAGATCCGCGGCGCGGGGCACCCCCGTACTGTCCAGGTGCTCGTGGCGCTGGCCGCCGCGCACCCGGACCCCGCGGTCGCCAAGGCCGTCCGCCGGGCCGCCTTCCAGGTGCACACCGGCGGCGCCTGACCGCTCGGGCACCGGGACGACGACGATCGGCGACGGCCCGGCGGGAACACCCGCCGGGCCGTCGCCGTCCCTCCCTGCTGTGGGGCTATCCGAACGTGTCGCAGCGCGCCGGGTCACCGGTCTGCAGACCGGTGGTGAACCACTGCTGGCGCTGCGCCGACGAGCCGTGCGTCCAGTTGTCCGGGGTCACCCGACCCTGCGCGCGGGACTGGATCGCGTCGTCGCCGACCGCGGCCGCCGCGTCCAGGCCGCGGGCGATGTCGTCCGCCGTCACGGCGGTGATCAGCGGTCTGCCGGTGGCCGGGTTGATGGTCATGGTGGCGTTCTTCGACCACAGGCCCGCGTAGCAGTCCGCCTGCAGCTCGACCCGTACCGACTTGCTGGTGGCCCCGGTGCGCCCGTCCTGGGCGGCGCGCAGCGTCCCCAGCAGGTTCTGCACATGGTGCCCGTACTCGTGGGCGACGACGTAGCTCTCCGCGAACGGCCCGCCCTCGGCGCCGAACTGGCTCTGCAGCGTGGCGAAGAAGTTCAGGTCGATGTAGACCTTGCGGTCGACGGGGCAGTAGAACGGCCCGGTCCGCGGATCGGCGACGCCGCAGCCGGTGCGCATCGGCCGGTCGAAGAAGACGGTCGGCGCCGGCTGATAGGTGCCGCCACGCTGCCGGAACTCGTTCGTCCAGTACGCCTGGACGCTGTTGACCACCGCGACGATCCGGCACTGCCCCTGGGTGTTGGCGTCCCGGCCGGTCGCGCAGGTCTGCGCCAGATCGGCGGCCGCGCCGGTGCGCGGCGCGGTGTCCGTGGCGCTGCCGGACAGGCCCATCTGGTTGGGGCTGATGCCCAGGACGATCCCGATCACGACCACGATCAGGCCGACGATGCCGCCGCCGACCACCTTGCCGCTGGGAGCGCCACCACCGAACGGTCCGCCGCCGGACGAGCCGCCACCGCGCTGGTCCTGCACCTGTGACGTGTCCAGTTTCGCGTTGTCGTCGAACTGCATACGACGAGTATGGGTGATTTGCCCCACCCCGGCGCCCCAGGACCGAACGGGCGAAGCCCGCCCCGGCCCGCCCGTGTCGCCCGGCCGCCCTCCCGCGTGGTCCCCAGGGGCTCCGCGGTCGTCGTCGCCCAGCCGTGCGCGGATCCGCACACGGCCTGGACGGGTCAGCTGATCGCGGTCGACGGCCTCGGGCGCGTAGCACCTCATCGCACTCCCCTGGGCAACAACCGGCTTGCCACACCCCGGTAGACTGGCCTGTATGGCAGTCCCTCTCGTTCATTAGCCGGCGGCGTACGACCTCCCCCGCGCCCCTTTCTGTCGTTCGCCATGCCCTGGAGCTTTTCCCGTGATTACTGCCACTGGCCTCGAGCTGCGTGCTGGAGCCCGCATTCTCATCGAGTCCGCTTCCTTCCGTATCGCCAAGGGCGACCGCATCGGCCTCGTCGGCCGCAACGGCGCCGGCAAGACCACCCTCACCAAGGTCCTCGCCGGTGAGGGCCAGCCCGCCGGCGGCACCGTGACCCGGTCCGGCGAGGTCGGCTACCTCCCGCAGGACCCGCGCACCGGCGACCTGGAGACCCTCGCCCGCGACCGCATCCTCTCCGCCCGCGACCTGGACTCCGTCCTGCGCAAGATGCGGGAGAACGAGGAGCGGATGGCGAACGGCAAGGGCGCCACCCGCGAGAAGGCGATGCGGAAGTACTCCAACCTGGAGACCGAGTTCCTCACCAAGGGCGGCTACGCGGCCGAGGCCGAGGCGTCCACCATCGCCGCCGCCCTCGGACTGCCCGACCGGGTGCTCGGCCAGCCGCTGTCCACCCTGTCCGGCGGCCAGCGCCGCCGGGTGGAGCTGGCCCGGATCCTGTTCTCCGACGCCGACACCCTGCTGCTCGACGAGCCGACGAACCACCTGGACGCGGACTCCATCGTCTGGCTGCGCGACTACCTCAAGACGTACCGCGGCGGCTTCATCGTGATCTCCCACGACATCCAGCTCGTGGAGACGGTCGTCAACAAGGTCTTCTACCTGGACGCCAACCGCACCCAGATCGACGTCTACAACATGGGCTGGAAGCTCTACCAGGCCCAGCGCGAGGCCGACGAGAAGCGCCGCAAGCGCGAGCGCAGCAACGCCGAGAAGAAGGCCGCGTCGCTCAACTCGCAGGCCGACAAGATGCGCGCCAAGGCCACCAAGACGGTCGCCGCGCAGAACATGGCCAAGCGCGCGGACCGGCTGCTGGCGGGCCTCGACGCCGTCCGCGTCTCGGACAAGGTCGCCAAGCTCCGCTTCCCGGACCCCGCGCCCTGCGGCAAGACCCCGCTGATGGCGACCGGGCTGTCCAAGTCGTACGGCTCGCTGGAGATCTTCACCGACGTCGACCTGGCCATCGACCGCGGCTCCCGGGTCGTCATCCTCGGCCTCAACGGCGCCGGCAAGACCACGCTGCTGCGCCTGCTGGCGGGCGTCGAGACGCCCGACACCGGGAAGGTCGAGCCGGGCCACGGCCTCAAGCTCGGCTACTACGCCCAGGAGCACGAGACCCTGGACCCGGAGCGCACGGTCCTGGAGAACATGCGCTCGGCCGCCCCGGACACCGACCTGGTCGAGATCCGCAAGATCCTCGGCTCGTTCCTGTTCTCCGGCGACGACGTCAACAAGCCGGCCGGCGTCCTGTCCGGCGGTGAGAAGACCCGGCTGGCGCTCGCCTCGCTGGTGGTCTCCAGCGCCAACGTGCTGCTGCTCGACGAGCCCACCAACAACCTCGACCCGGCCAGCCGCGAGGAGATCCTCGGCGCGCTGCACACCTTCAGTGGCGCCGTCGTCCTGGTGACGCACGACGAGGGCGCGGTGCACGCACTGGCCCCCGAGAAGATCATCCTGCTGCCCGACGGTGTCGAGGACCTGTGGGGCGAGGACTACGCGGATCTGGTCTCGCTGGCCTGACCGCCGCGCCGCCGCGACCCGCCGGCCCGTCCGGCCGACCCGCCTGATCACTTGGCAGTGGATCATTCGGCCTACGGGTGATCCATCATCTGTGTGAGACGAGCTCATACCGCGCCACCCGGTGGCGCGGTATGACCGCCGCCCTGAGTCGATCAGTGGCGTGACGTCGGGAAACTCCTTACCGACCATGGATGACCTGCCACTTTTCGCGGCGCCCGGACAACTGTCCGGAAAGCGCCGGACGAAATCGGGGATCTTCGTGCGCCACCCGGCCGCCGGAAAAAGGTCCCCGGTTCAAATGTTGTCGTACGGACCTTGCCGAATGGGTGGCCAGGAAGGCGCCTAGGGGTGATCATGAGAGTCCAGAGCGCACTTCCCTAGAGGAGGCACGGGTGGCCGAGACTCTGAAGAAGGGCAGCCGGGTAACCGGCGCCGCGCGCGAGAAGCTCGCGGCAGACCTGAAGAAGAAGTACGACTCCGGTGCGAGCATCCGGGCGTTGGCCGAAGAAACCGGCCGCTCCTATGGATTCGTGCACCGGATGCTCAGCGAGTCCGGCGTGACCTTGCGCGGTCGCGGCGGTGCAACACGAGGTAAGTCGAAGGCCGCTACGGCCTGACGGGCAGGGCATCTCCCGCGACCCGGATTCCCCAGCGTGCCCACCCGGTCGACGACTGTGTCGACCCAGTGGTTACTCTTCGGTAATCAATTCCGCGGTTCGCTCGGAGGTGCCCGATGCCCGACCCCACCGTGCTGCTCGAGCGTGACGGAGTGCGGCTCACCGCCGACGACTCCGTCGCGACCGTCACACTGTGCAATCCGGCCAAACGCAATGCCCAGTCGCCCGCCCTGTGGCGGGCCCTGGTCGAAGCAGGCCGGCTCCTGCCGGGCAGCGTGCGCGTTGTCGTGCTCCGCGGCGAAGGCCAGTCCTTCTCCGCGGGGCTCGACCGGCAGGCCTTCACGCCCGAGGGCTTCGACGGCGAGCCGTCGTTCATCGACCTCGCGCGCGGTTCCGACAAGAAGCTCGACGCGACGATCGCCGAGTACCAGGACGCGTTCACCTGGTGGCGGCGCAGCGACATCGTGACCATCGCCGCCGTACAGGGCCATGCGATCGGTGCGGGCTTCCAGCTCGCTCTCGCCTGCGATCTGCGGGTGTGCGCGGACGACGCGCAGTTCGCCATGCGCGAGACCAGCCTCGGACTGGTGCCCGACCTCGGTGGCACCAAGCCGCTGGTCGACCTCGTCGGCTATGCGCGGGCCCTGGAGATCTGCGCCACCGGGCGGTTCGTGCACGGGTCGGAGGCCGAGCGCCTCGGCCTCGCCAACCTGGTCGTCCCGGTCGCCGAACTCGACGCCACGGTCCAGGACCTCGCCGGGGCGCTGCTCGCCGCGCCCCGGGACGCCGTCATCGAGACCAAGGCCCTGCTGCAGGGTGCCGCCGCTCGTTCGTACGAGGAGCAGCGCCCCGCCGAGCGCGCCGCCCAGGGCCGCCGGCTGCGCGACCTCGCCGGCGTCGGCGAGTAACTCCGTCCGGCAACTCCGTCCGGTCGATGTCCGGTCGTGGTCACCCGATGGCGGTGACCACGACCGCCGTCGTCCCAGGGCCCGGGGAACCGGGCTCGGCGGCCTCGGTGACCGCCACGGCCACCGCGCGGGCCACGTCCAGCGCGCGGTGGCCGGGCATGACCGCGATCTGCACCCGGACCTCCCGGGCCGGCGGATCGCCGCCGTCGGCCGTGCGGATCCCGGACGCGAAGCCGCCGAGCCGTGACGTCACCCGGGCGACACCCGGCACCAGGAGCGCCGCGGCGACCACCCCGTTGCCGGCGGGCGGCGGCCCGGTCTCCGTCAGATCCTGGCCCGTCGCACCGGCCGGGCCCTCGACGGCGGCCACCGGAGCAGGTCCGGCCTGGGGATCGATCAGGCCCGTGACGTCGAGGTCCACCGAGGTGACGGCCAGCCCCAGCAGATCGTGGGCCGCACTCCACAGCGCGGTCCGCAACTGATCCGCGGTGGCGGGCAGCGGCCGGTCGATGGCGGCCTCGAAGGCCGCGGCCACGCACAGCGGGCCGTACGGCACCGCACTCGGCGGTACGAGCGGCAGATTATTCGCATCCGTCGCCGGCTCCGTCGTCGGTTCTGCTTCCTGACGCGGCACCCGGACCGGCTCCGGGCCGATCCGCAGCGCGCCGACCCGCACGCCGGTGAGCCCGTTCACCGCCCCGCGCAGCGCGTCGGCCGCCGCGTTCTCGGTGATCCAGACACCGTCTCCCGCCCTGCCGAGCGGCAGCACGCGCCCGAACGCGATCTGCTCCCGTACCGCACGGGCCAAACGGTCCACAGCCACCGGTCTCCGCCTCCTTCGCCGCGCGCCACCCGAACGGCGGCCCGCTCCACGCTTCCTGACCGCATCTCCACGGCACGGCAGGGCATGCGCACATAGTGTGGTGCATGGAGCAGCCCAGACGAAGGGACGACTCGCCATGACCGAGGCGGCACAGCGCAACCTGTCCGAGCCGGAGGGCCCCGATTCCGTGGGCGAAGGCAGGACATTGGAGAAGGGCACGAGCGGGGGTGCCGGGACGCCCGGCCGGCGGGCGCCGCTGGGCGACCCCGCGACCCGCGGCCGGACCACCATCGCGGACGGAGTGGTCGAGAAGATCGCCGGGCTGGCGGCCCGTGATGTGCTGGGTGTGCACGCGATGGGCAGCGGCTTCGCCCGCACCTTCGGCGCCGTGCGTGACCGGGTGCCCGGCAGCAAGTCCGTCACCCGTGGGGTGAAGGCGGAGGTCGGCGAGGTGCAGACCGCGCTCGACCTGGACATCGTCGTCGAGTACGGGGTGTCCATCGTCGAGGTGGCCCGCGCGGTGCGGGAGAACGTGATCGCCGCGGTCGAGCGGATGACCGGTCTCGAGGTCGTCGAGGTCAATGTCGCGGTCGGCGACGTGAAGCTGCCGGACGAGGACGACGAGGACGACCGGGAGCAGAGGGTCCAGTGACGACCGGGTGGACGGGTGGGACGGCGGCCGGCGGTGCCGGCGACAGCGGTGAGGCGAGGACGGTGAGCGGACGATGAGAATGTCGCTGGTCGGACTGATCGTGGGCATGGCGCTCGGATTCGCCGGGTACTTCGGCGGGTTCGGCGCGTTCCTGCTGGTGGCCGCGCTCGGCGCGGTCGGGTTCGTGGCCGGGAAGTTCGTGGACGGCGATCTGGAGCCCGGAGAGTTCTTCCGCAGCCGCGACCGGCGGCGGTGATGGCCGCTGCGGCCCCGGTCACCCTGCCGGCCGCGGAGCGGGGCGCGCTCAGGATCGCGGACCGGGTGGTGGCGAAGATCGCCGCGCGGGCCGCGTCCGAGGTGCTCGCGGACATCCCGGAGTCCGGGCTCGTGCCGCCGGACCGTACGCCGCACGCGTCGGTCTCGGTGCGCAAGGAGACCGCCCGGGTGCGGTTGTCGGTGGAACTGGGCTATCCGGGTGACCTCGGTGCGGTCTGCGGCTCGGTGCGCCGCCATGTCGCGGACCGGGTGACGTCACTGACGGGTATGGAGGTACCTGAGGTCGCCGTCGAGATCGAGCGGCTGCACTCCGCGACGGCGCGGCAACAGAGCGAGGGGAGGGTGCGGTGACCGGGACCGGTGCGGAACCCGAACCCGAGGGCACGACACGGCAGCTGCCGGTCGTCGGGCCCTACGAACCGGACGAGCCCGACGGATCCGGCGGGTCCGCCGCCGAGCGCCCCGCCGAACCGCCGGCCGGCCGCGCGGGCCGGTTCTGGTCGGAGCGCCGGGTACCGTCGGCGCTGACCGCGCTGGTGGTGCTGGGGGCCGCCGGGATCCTGCTCTACGACATCGCCGCGGTCCGCACCGACCGCGCCGCGATGAGCTGGCGGCCACGGCTGGCCCGTGAACTGGCCACCCGGCCGCTGGACAACGTGCTCGTCATCACCGCCGCCGCGGCCGCCGTGGTGATCGGTCTGTGGCTGATCGTCCTGGCCGTCACCCCCGGCCTGCGCGACATCCTGCCGATGCGGCGCAGTGTCACCGGGGTGCGCGCGGGGCTGGACCGGCACGCCGCCGAACTCACGCTGCGCGACCGGGCGATGGAGGTCTCCGGCGTGCACACCGTCCGGGTCCGCGTCGGCCGCCGCCATGTCACCGCCCGCGCCGCGTCCCACTTCCGTGACCTGGACGAAGTACGGGCCGACCTGGACGCCGCCCTGGCCGAGGGCGTCGTCCAACTCGGGCTGGCCCGCCCGCCCAGCCTGGGCGTCCACGTCCAGCGCGCCCAGAAGGGCTGATCCGCCGATGCGCAGTTCCCTCAACCGGACCCTGCTGGCACTGACCGGCCTGCTCCTGCTGATCGCCGGCCTCGCGGTGCTGGTCGGCAGCCTGGACCTGCAGCGCCGCTGGGGATTCACCCTGCCGGGCTGGTGGCCGTTCGACGGCCCCGGGGACGTGCTCCTCACGGCCCGCGACCGCACCCGCTACCGCGGCGACGGCTGGTGGTGGCCCACCGTCCTGGCCGTCCTGGGCGTGCTGGTGCTGACGGCCCTGTGGTGGTTCCTGGCCCAGTTCCGCAGCCACCGGCTGCGCCAGCTGCGCATCGACAGCCGCGACGGCCAGGACGCCGTGCTGCGCGGCCGGGCCCTGGAGGACATCCTGGTCACCGAGACCGAGGCACTGGACGGTGTGGACCGGGCCGGCGCCGTCCTGACCGGCAAGCGCTCCGCGCCCCGCGCGCGCCTCACCCTCGCCCTGGCGCCGCACGCGGCCCCGGACACCGTCGTCTCCCGGCTGGACACCGAGATCCTGCAACGGGCGGGCGGCTCGGCGGGACTCGACCACCTCCCGGCCGAGGCGCGGCTGCGTGCCGTCAAGCACCGCGCCAGCCGCGTCAACTGACCGGCGTCCCAGGCGCCGTACGCAGCACGCCGTACGTCAGAAGCCGTGCCGGGCGCCGCCGTCGACCGGGAGCATGATGCCCGTCAGATACGAGGCGGCGGGGGAGAGCAGGAAGGCCGCGGCGCGGCCGAACTCCTCCGGGGTCCCGTAGCGGCCCAGCGGGATGGTGGCGCTGTGCCGGGCGCGGGAGGCCGCCGCGTCGCCGCTGAGGGCGTCGAGTTCCGCCACCCGCTCGGTGTCGATCCGGGAGGGCAGCAGGCCCACGACGCGGATGCCGCGCGGGCCCAGTTCATCGGCGAGGTTCTTGGCGAAGCCGGCCAGCCCGGGCCGCAGCCCGTTGGAGACCGCCAGGCCGGGGATCGGCTCGTACACCGACCCGGAGAGCACGAAGCCGATCACGCCGCCCTCGCCGAGCGCCGCCGCGGCGGCCCGGGCGAGCCGTACCGCACCGAGGAAGACCGTCTCGAACGCGTCCCGCCACTGGTCGTCCGTGATGGTCTCGGAGAGGCCGACGGCCGGGCCGCCGACGCTGATCAGTACGCCGTCCAGCCGTCCGAACTCCTCGCGGGCGGCGCCGATGAGCCGGTCGGGGGTGTCCGCGCCGGAGTTGTCGGCGGCCATCCCGATCGTGTTCCCCGGGCCGCCCAGCGCGGCGGCCGCCGCGTCCGCCGACTCCTGCGAGCGCCCGGAGACGACCAGCTTCGCACCGTCGGCCGCCAGCTCACGGGCGGCCGCCATGCCCAGCCCGCGGGTGGCGCCGGTGACGACGTACACCCGGTCCTTCAGTCCCAGATCCATGCGCTCATGCTCCCTTACGGACTCCGGACAGGCTCAGTGCGGTGTTGACGAGCCCGATGTGGCTGAAGGCCTGCGGGAAGTTGCCGAGCTGGCGGCGGGAGACCGGGTCCCACTCCTCGGCGAGCAGCCCGACGTCGTTGCGCAGACTCAGCAGGTGCCCGAACAGCTCGCGGGCCTCCCGCTCGCGGCCGGTCGTGTGCAGGGCGTCGGCCAGCCAGAACGAGCAGGCCAGGAAGGCGCCCTCGTCGCCCGGCAGGCCGTCCACGGCCTTCTCGTCGAGGGTGTAGCGGCGGACGAGGCCGCCGTGGTTCAGCTCCCTGCGCACCGCGTCGACCGTGCCGATCACCCGCGGATCGGAGGGCGGCAGGAAGCCGACCTGGGGGATGAGCAGCGTCGCCGCGTCGAGCTGGGTGGAGCCGTAGAACTGGGTGAACGTGCTGCGCTCGTTGTCGTAGCCGCGCTTGCACACCTCCAGGTGCACCTGGTCGCGCATGGCCCGCCAGCCGGCCAGGTCGCCGCCGCGCTTCGGCTGCGCCTCCAGGGTGCGGACCGCGCGGTCCGCGGCGACCCACGCCATCACCTTGGAGTGCACGAAGTGCCGGCGCGGCCCGCGGACCTCCCACAGGCCCTCGTCCGGCTCGCGCCAGTTGGACTCCAGGAAGTCCATCAGGGCGCGCTGCAGGCTCCAGGCGTGCTTGTCGTCGGAGAGTCCGCTGTTCCGGGCCAGGTGGAGAGAGTCGAGCACCTCGCCGTAGACGTCGAGCTGCAGCTGCCCGGCCGCCGCGTTGCCGATCCGGACCGGGGCGGACGTCTCGTACCCCTTCAGCCACGGCACCTCGTACTCGGGCAGCCGCCGCTCACCGGAGATCCCGTACATGATCTGCAGGTCGGCGGGGTCTCCGGCGACCGCGCGCAGCAGCCAGTCCCGCCACTTCGCGGCCTCCTGGAGATAGCCGCTGGAGACCATCGCGTTGAGTGTCAGGGTGGCGTCGCGGAGCCAGCAGAAGCGGTAGTCCCAGTTGCGCACCCCGCCGATCTCCTCCGGCAGCGAGGTGGTGACGGCCGCGGCGATACCGCCGGTCGGCGCGTACGTCAGTGCCTTGAGGGTG
This sequence comes from Streptomyces sp. H39-C1, assembly GCF_027158125.1. NCBI lineage: Bacteria > Bacillati > Actinomycetota > Actinomycetes > Kitasatosporales > Streptomycetaceae > Streptomyces > Streptomyces sp. H39-C1. The sequence continues at coordinate 30,542 of NZ_JAPVLS010000008.1, read as the reverse complement.
ATGAGGGAGCGCAGCACGGCCTCCCGCCAGGGGCCGTCGTAGGTGCACTGCGCCGACCACTTCTCCCAGTCCTCGATGGCGTGGGGCAGCGCATCGTACGGGTCGACCCGGCGCGGCCGGGTCTCGTGCGACGGGTGCCAGGTGAGGACGAAGGCGACGCTCTCGCCCGCCGAGACGGAGAAGTCGGCGTAGGTGCAGAAGTCCTTGCCGTACATCGGCACCTGCGGCGGATAGCTGCGCAGCCAGACCGAGTCGGGCCCCGCGACGGCGATGCGGTGGCCCTCGGCGCGCCGCATCCAGGGCACGATGCTGCCGTAGTCGAAGCGCAGCCGCAGCTCGCCGCGCATCTGCACGGTGCCGGAGACGCCCTCAACGATCCGCATGACATCGGGGGCGCGGTCGCGCTGCGGCATGAAGTCGATGACCTTGACGATGCCGGTGGCGGTCTCCCAGAACGTCTCCAGCACCAGGGTGTCGCCGCGGTACGCCCGCCGGGTGCACTGGTCCGCGCCGGCCGGGGCGATCCGCCACTGGCCGTTCTCCTCGTCCCCGAGCAGCGCCGCGAAGCACGCGGCGGAGTCGAAGCGCGGCAGGCACAGCCAGTCGATGGAGCCGTCCTTGCCGACCAGCGCCGCGGTCTGCAGATCACCGATGAGCGCGTAGTCCTCGATCAGTCCTGGCACGGGGCCGCCTTTCGTCCACACTCCTGCTCGTAGCGTGCCGGGGACGCCGTTACACCGCGACCGGAACGCTCTTCTGTGACTCCTGCCCGGAGACCCGCTCCTTGCGCTCGCGGCGCACCAGGATGACCCAGCCGACCGGGACCATCGCCGAGAACAGCCACCACTGGATCGCGTACGCCATGTGCGGGCCGATGCTGGAGTCGTCCGGCTCGGGGATCAGTTCGGGCTGGGCGCCGGAGGGCTTGGGGGAGGTGGTGGCCAGCTCCAGATAGCCGCCGAGCAACTGCCGCGGGCCGGTCTTCGCCAGGTCGGTGGAGTTGATGAGCATGATCATGCGGTCCGGCAGCCCGCTCTTGTTCCTGATCCCGGTGCTGGAACTCGTCTCGTCGGGGCGCAGCCGCCCGGTGACGGTGATCTCGCCGGACTCGGCGGCCGGGATCTTCGGCAGTGCGGTGAGCCCGCCGTCGGCGTCGATCCAGCCGCGGTTCACCAGGATCGCCCGGCCGTCGTCCAGCACCAGCGGGGTGATGACGTGGTACCCGTTCTTCTGCCCGTCGGCCGCGGTGCGCTGGCGGGCGACGACCTCGTGCGCGGTGTCGTAGTGACCGGTCGCGCTCACCGACCGGTACAGGTCCTTGCGGGGTACGGCCTTGCCGGGCGCGGCCAGCCGCTCGACCGGGACGGCGGCGGCCTTGACGTTCTGACTGATCAGGTGGTTGTTGGCCACCCGGTGCTCGTGACGGTGCAGCTGCCAGTAGCCCAGCTTGATCATCGTGGGAATCATGACCAGGCCGAGCAGCGTGAGGATCACCCACTGGCGGGAGAGCAGAAAGCGGTACACCCCACGACCGTACTCGGTCGTGGGGCGCCCTCCGGTAGGGGGTCGGTGGGGGACGGATCAGGAGATCGGGACGGAGCCGACACGGTCGACGAGGCCGTGCACGCCCTCGGCCTTGGCACAGTGCGCACTGCAGTACCAGCGGCCGTCGGCCTCGACGCCGTGGCCGACGACCTGCACCCGGCAGTGCTCACAGATGGGCGCCATACGGTGGATGGCGCATTCGAAGCTGTCGAAGACGTGCACCGCACCTTGGGCGTGCACCTCGAAGCTCATGACGTAGTCGTTTCCGCACACTTCACATCGGGCCATGGGGCACAGATTGCGCGGCGCGGGGGCGGCGGGCAACAGGTCGCCGGGCGCGTCGTCGCCGCGCCACTCGATCAGCCGTGTACCCCGGGCGCCGGGGTCACCGCCTTGAGGAGTTCCGCGAAGCGCCGCTCGTCGATGACGGGGGTGCCGAACGCGCGGGCCTTGGCGGCCTTGCTCGTCGGGGAGTCCGGGTCGTTGGTGACGAGCAGGCTGGTGAGACGGCTGACGCTGGACGCGACATGCAGCCCGGCGTCGGTCGCGCGGTCCTCCAGCAGTTCGCGGTCGATCCCGGTGTCACCGGAGAACGCCACCCGCATCCCCTGCATGAGCGGGCCCTCGGGCGCCATCCGGCCCGGGTTGGGGTACGGGCAGGACGACCGCTTGCGCGCCGGGCGCCAGCTGCTGGGGCGGTAGGAGCCGTACGACCCGCCGGCCGGCGCGGGGCGGGCCGCCGGCACGCTGCCCTCGGTCCACTCGGTGAGCGGCCGGCAGGTGTGCAGCGGCAGCGGCAGGCCGGCCGCGGCCGCCAGGTGCAGGCTGGGGCGGAACGCCTCGGCGAGCACCCGCGCGTCGTCCAGGGCGTGGTGGGCGCGCTGCTGGACGACGCCGTAGTGCGCGGCGAGCGACTCCAGCTTGTGGTTGGCCAGCGGCAGCCGGAGCTCCTTGGCCAGCACGATCGTGCACAGCCGCTGCTCGACCGGGGCGGTGGACTTCGCCCGCGCGTACTCACGGGCCAGCATCGACCAGTCGAAGACCGCGTTGTGCGCGACGAGCACCCGGCCGGCCAGCCGCTCGGCGAGCTCGGCGGCGATGTCCGGGAAGAGCGGGGCGTCGGCGAGCATCGCGCTGGTCAGTCCGTGGATCCACACCGGGCCCGGATCGCGCAGCGGGTTGACCGGTGAGTACCAGTGGTCCTGGACCTCGCCCCGGGAGTCCAGCCGGTAGACGGCGGCGGACACTATCCGGTCGTCGCGGCCGAGACCGGTGGTCTCGACGTCGACCACGGCATATCCGTCCGGGTAGGCGGCGGGCCACGGGGACGGGGAGGCGGTCGGCTCGGTGCGGTTGTCCAGCATGGTCATTGAGAATAAGGGGCGCCGCTGACACTCAGACACACAGCAGGGAGCCGACCAGGGCGCGCGTGGTGGTGGTGAAGAGGCGTTCGGGGTCGGGCGGGGCGGCCAGTGCGCGGGCCAGCGCCGGGTCGTGGCCGGCCGTGGCGGTGTCCCACAAGTCCTGTTCCGCGGGGCTCTGGGCGGGGGAACGTTCGCGGTTGCGTTCGACCAGAACGAAGCCGATGACGTGGAACTCGATGGCGCGCAGCGCCTCGGCGGCCCGCGCCCCGCGCAGCCCCGCGTCGTGCAGCTCATGGACCAGGGCCTGCTGGGCGGGGAGGAACATCAGCTCGGTGAGGCCGCGTTCGTGCACCATCGCGATCAGATGCGGCCGGTCGCGCAGCATCCGGCGCTGGGCGCGGGCGATGGACAGCACCCGGTCGAGCGGCCCGCGGCCGGTGGGCGCGATGGCGCCCATCTCCCGCACGGTACGGGCCACCAGTTCGTCGAGCAGCGATTCGCGGTTGCCCACATGCCAGTAGATCGACGTGACGGCGGTGCCCAGTTCGGCCGCGAGCTTGCGCATGGTCAGCGCCTCGGGGCCGAGCTGCCGGACAAGTGCGGCAGCGGCGTCGAGTACATCGTCGCGGGTCAGGGCGGTGCGCGGCATGGTGCTCCCATTGTGGACCGTGCACGCCTATTTACCCTTCGAGCGCGTCGGTGTAACTGTGTTACAGAGCTCGTCCCGAATCTCTCATGACGCACCCGTGTGACTGACATGAACGAAGGGCGGCACGACATGGCGCGAGTACGGTACGGCCCGCGGAGCGAAGCGGAAATGCAGGCGGCGAAGGCGGGCGGCGGCAAGCTCCCCGACATCTGGTCGACCGGGGTGGTGGCGGTCTGGGAGACCGACCCCGACGTGGTGGCACAGGTCCTGCCGCCGCCGCTCAAGCCGGGAGAACGGCCCCTGGTGCGGGTGAACATCAGCCGCGTCGACCTGTTCGGACACCCGCTGGGTGCCGGCTCGGTCGCGGTCTCCGCCCGGCACGACGGTGTCGAGGGCTGGTATCCGCTGGTGATGCCGATGACGACCGAACGGGCGCTGATCGGCGGCCGGGAGGTCTTCGGCGAACCGAAGAAGCTCGGCGAGGTCACCGTGGAGCGGGTCGGCGACGTCGTGATGGCGAAGCTCGCCCGGCACGGCATCGCGTTCGTCGAGGTCGCCGGCGCGGTCAGCGGCGCGCTGCCGCTGCCGGGAGTCACCGAGAAGACCGACTTCTACTTCAAGTTCCTCCCCGCGGTGGACGGCAACGGCTTCGACGGCGACCCGGTGCTGGTGCGCTGCACCCGGCACGAACGGGTGCGCAAGCTCGAAGCGATGACCGGCAGCGTGGTGCTGCGCGAGTCCGCGTACGACCCGGTCGCCGACCTCTCGGTGCGCCGGCTCGTCGAGATCACCATCGGCGAGAAGACCAGCGACCAGTCGGGCCAGGTCGTCGAACGGGTCAGCGCGCAGGCGCTGCTGCCCTACATCCACCAGCGCTACGACGACGTCCAGCAGATCCTCGACGCGCCCCACCGGGAGGCCTGATGGACCTGCTGGCCGGACAGACGGCCGTGGTGACCGGCGCCGCGAGCGGCATCGGCTACGCCATGGCGGAACGGTTCGCCGCGGACGGGCTGAAGGTGGTCCTCGCCGATGTGGAGGAGGACGCGCTCGACAAGGCCGTCGGGCGGCTGCGGGAGAACGGCGCCGAAGCCGTCGGGCAGCTCACCGATGTGAGCGACCGCGCCTCCGTCGAAGCCCTCGCCGAGGCCGCGTACCAGGCCTTCGGCGCCGTCCATGTGCTGTGCAACAACGCCGGGGTCGGCTCCGGCGCCGAGGGCCGGATGTGGGAGCACGACCCCAAGGACTGGCAGTGGGCCTTCTCGGTCAACGTATGGGGCGTCTTCCACGGCATCCAGGCGTTCCTGCCCCGGATGCTCGCGGCCGGTGAGCCGGGACACGTCGTCAACACCTCCTCGGGAGACGGCGGGATCGCGCCGCTGCCGACCGCCTCGGTGTACGCCGTCACCAAGGCCGCGGTGGTGACGATGACGGAGTCGCTCTACGCCCATCTCAAAGCCGAGCGCGCGGCCATCGGCGCCTCCGTGCTCTTCCCGGGCCCCCACATGCTCCGCACCGGACTGTGGGAGTCGCACCGCAACCGGCCCGAGCGGTACGCCAAGTCCGCGCCCCGCCGCACCCCGTACCGCAGCCTCGACCAGTGGGAGGCCGCGATGAAGGAGGCCGGGCACGAGGTGGCGTTCACCCCCGTGGAGGAGGTCGCCGGCTTCGTGGCCGACGGCATCCGGGCCGGCCGCTTCTGGCTGCTGCCCGCCAGCGACCGCACCGACGCCCAGATCAGGGCGCGTTCGCAGTCGATGCTCGACCGGGCCGACCCGGGCTATCTGGAGAACTTCATTCTCGACTGAACGAGGGGACAGGAGACACCATGACGGATCCGTACCTGATCATCTCCTCGGACTGCCACGCGGGCCTGCCGACGGAGCAGTACCGGCCGTATCTCGACAGCAGGTTCCACGCGGACTTCGACGAGGTCCTCGGGCAGCGCCAGGCGCGCCGCGAGGCGATGACGCGGCTCGGGGTGCGCAACGAGGCGTTCGCGGAGAAGTGGTTCAGCGACAACGAGGAGGGGCTGCGCGGCGGCTGGGACAGCGCGCAGCGCGACAAGGAACTCGACGGTGACGGGGTGGCGGCCGAGGTCGTCTTCCCGGACGCCGACGCCGTCGACAGCCAGACCGCCGCGCCCTTCGGGGTGGGCCTCGGGCTCTCCGGCGACCAGGACCCGGCGCTGGGGATGGCGGGCGCGCAGGCGCACAACCGCTGGCTCGCGGAGTTCTGTGCCGAGCGCAGCCCGGAACGCCGCTGCGGGGTGGCGCTGCTGCCCATCACCGGCGACGTGGACGCGGTGGTGGCCGAGGTCCGCAGGGCGAAGGCGTCCGGCCTCGGCGCCCTGATGATCCCCGCCCGGTGGGTCGACAAGGCGGCGTACCACGACGCCCGTTACGACCCGGTGTGGGCGGTGGCGCAGGAGCTGGAGATGCCCATCGTGACCCACTCCGGATCGGCCCCGCACCACGAGTACGGGGACCATCTGGGCATCTACGTCAGCGAAGTGACGTTCTGGCCGTCCCGGCCGCTCTGGTTCCTGCTGTGGGCCGGGGTCTTCGAGCGCTTCCCCGGGCTGAAGTTCGGCATCGCCGAGTCCGGCTGCTGGTGGCTGCCGAACCAGCTGTGGTTCATGGACCGGCTCTACCTCGGCGCCCACGGCGGCAAGAAGCTCTCGCCGTTCGCCGAGCTGAAGCGGCCGCCGAGCGAGTACCTGGACCGCCAGGTGTTCATCTGCGCGACCAACACCAAGCGCCGCGAGCTGGCCCAGCGCTACGAGATCGGGGTCGGCAACATCCTGTGGGGCAGCGACTTCCCGCACCCGGAGGGCACCTGGCCCGCGACCCAGGAGTGGCTGAAGAACACGTTCCACGACATCCCGGTGACCGAGACCCGGCAGATGCTGGGGCTGGCCGCCGCCGAGGCCTTCGGCTTCGACACCGAGGCGTTGGCGCCGATCGCCCGCCGGATCGGCCCGACCCCGGCCGAACTGGGCCAGCCGGACGACCAGTCGGCCGTCGAGGCGTCCTGGGCGCGCGCCCGCGACACCGGACGGCACTGGCTGACCGGGCACGACTTCCCGTACGTGGGGATGGAGGCGGGCACATGACACCCTCCGGTCCCGACGACCGCTACACGGTGATCTCGGCGGACTGCCACGCCGGCGCCGACCTGCTCGACTACCGGCCGTACCTGGCGGCCGGCCACCACGAGGAGTTCGACGCGTGGGCGGCCACGTACGTCAATCCGTACGAGGACCTGATCGCCCCCGAGGCGCCGCGCAACTGGGACTCCGGCCGCCGGCTCGCGGAGCTGGAGGCGGACGGCATCGTCGCCGAGGTCGTCTTCCCCAACACCGTGCCGCCGTTCTTCCCCAGCGGTTCGCTGCTGGCCCCCGCGCCCTCGAAGGAGGAGTTCGAGCTGCGCTGGGCCGGACTGCGGGCCCACAACCGGTGGCTCGCCGACTTCTGCGCGCAGGCCCCCGGCCGGCGCGCAGGCGTCGCACAGATCCTCCTCAACGATGTGGACGCGGCGGTCCGCGAGGTGCGGTGGGCCAAGGAGCACGGGCTGACCGGCGGCATCCTGCTGCCGGGCGCACCACCGGGCTCCGGCGTCCCCGAGCTGTACTCGGCGGTGTACGACCCGCTCTGGGCGGTCTGCGACGAGCTGGACGTACCGGTGAACCACCACGGCGGCTCGGCCTCCCCGCCGCTCGGCGACGAACCCGCGGCCCGCGCGGTGTTCATGGTCGAGACGACATGGTTCTCGCACCGGGCGCTGTGGCACCTGATCTTCGGCGGGGCGTTCCAACGGCACCCCGGGCTGCGGCTGGTGCTCACCGAGCAGGGTTCGGGGTGGATCCCCGCCGTGCTCGACATGCTGGAGTACTACCACGGGCGGCTGGTCAGCGCCGCGACCCGGGCGGCCACCGCCGAGGCCAAGTTCGGCACCGGGCTGGCGGACGCGATGGGCAAGGGACCGAAGGCCGTCTGGCGGGACAACTGCTTCGTCGGGGCGAGCTTCATGCGCCCCCACGAGGTGCCGCTGCGCGACCGGATCGGCCTGGAGAAGATCATGTGGGGCAGCGACTACCCGCATGACGAGGGCACGTATCCCTACACCAGGGAGGGGCTGCGGATCGCGTTCGCCGGGCTCCCGGCCGAGGAGGTCGCCACGATGGTGGGCGGCAACACGGCCCGTGTCTACGGCTTCGACCTCGGGCTGCTGGACGCGGTCGCCGCGAAGTCCGGCCCCACGGTGGCGGAGATCGCCGAGCCGCTGGAGGAGCCGCCCGCCGACGCGACCAGTCCGGCGTTCGCACCGGGAGGTTCGGTCCGCGTCTGGTGACGGTGGCGGGGCGGTGATGACGGCCGGCGTGTTACCTCCGGCGGCGGGGAATACGGGGGAGAACCCCGCCGCCGGAAGACCGGGTGGACCGCGGTGTGCCGCGGTCTAACGCGATGACACCGTCCTGAACAGGGCGGACAGTGCCGCTCCGGGCCGCGCCGTGGAGGCGTGCCCGGACGGATCCTGGGTCGGTGACGGACGTGCGGCGTCCTTGGAGCCGCCGCCCGCCGTCACCAGCACGAACACGGAAAGGGCAAGCACGGCCAGGCTTACCGCGGTGGGCAGGCTCGGCCTGTGCATGAGGGTTCCCCCGGTGGATCGGCTACAGGCTCCACAGTGCCCGGGGCGGGGGTACCCGGCCATCGTGGACCACCACGAGATCAACCACGACAACACCACGGCATATCCTGGGACCGCGGCGGCGGAAGGGGTGCGGTGGCCACGGTGGGGGAGCAGCTCGGTCTGCGCGAACGGGACGGCCAGCTGGCCGTCGCGGCACGCCTCGCGGAACGGGCCGAGGCGGGCGCGGGCGCCCTGCTGGTGGTGCGCGGCGGCACGGGCAGCGGCCGGACCGCCCTCCTGGACGCGGCGGCCGAACTCGCCCGGCGGCAGGGCCTGGACGTCCGCCGTACCCGCTGCGCGCAGCACGACCAGGACGCCGGCAGCGTGCCGTCCGTCGTGCGGCGGCTGCTGGACGGCGCCCCCGAGGCCGCGTCCATCGACGAGTTGTCGCCCGGCGGCATACCGCTCGCACTGGCCGTCGACGACGTCCACCTGGCGGATCCGGCCTCCCGCGGCTGGTTCGGCCGGCTGGTGCCCCGGCTCGACCGGCTGCCGGTCCTGCTGATCCTGACCGAGCGTCACCAGTACGACATGACGCCGGCCCCGCGCGGCATCGCCTGGGGCCTGGCCCCCTCGCTCGTCCACACGGTGCGGTTGCCGCCGCTGAGCGGGCCGTCCGTCGACGCGATCGCCCGCGAACGGCTCGGCGGCGACCCGCCGCCCGGCCTCGCCGCGGCGACCGCGGGCAACCCGCTGCTGCTGCACGCCCTGTTGCAGGACCTGGCCGAGCTGCACCCCGGCGGCCCGCCGGAGCGGACCCCGTCGAGCGTCGCCGAACTCCACCCCGGTGCCTACGCCGACGCCGTCGCCTGGCTGCTGGCCGCGGCGGGCCCGCAGACCGCCGACGCCGGCTGCGCGCTCGCCCTGGTGCAGGACGAGCACGACCCGCTCGGCCTGCTGGCCGAGTGGCAGCGCGGCGAGCGCCGCCGCACCGGGCGGAAGGGCTTCACGGTGCCGGGACACGTCGGCGCGGGGCCGGCGCGCGGCGAGCCGGAGCCCGCCGATCCCGCACGGCTGGCCGGCGGGGCCGCCGCGCTGCGGCACCACGGCTTCCTGGCCGCAGGACGCGGCGAAGCCGGCGGGCCGGCCATGTTCGCCCACCCGCTGCTGCGCGACGCGGTGCTGCACACCCTGCCCCGCGAACGCCGGGACGCGGCGCACCGCACCGCGGCCCGGCTGCTGCACGAGCGCGGCGACCGGGCCGGCGCCGTCGCCGGGCATCTGCTGCCGGTCCCGCCGGTCGGCGAGGCGTGGGCGGCCGATGTGCTGCTCGCCGCCGCGCAGGAGACCCGCTCGGAACCGGCGGGCGTTCCGCGGGCCGTCGCCCACTTGCGCCGGGCGCTGGACGAGCCTCTCACCACCGAGCGGCGCGGCAGCGTGCTCACCGAACTGGGCTGCCTGGAGGTCCGGATCGACCGGGCGGCGGGGGTCCGGCGGCTCGCCGAGGCGCTGCGCGTGCAGCAGGACGGGCACGGCCGGGTGCTGGTGGCCAGCGCGCTGGGCACGGCGCTCGCCGCGCACGGCGAGGTGCCCGCGGCCATCGCCGTGCTGCGCGAACTCGCCGACGGCTTCGCCGGCCGCCCCGACCTGCTGAGCGCGGTGCAGGCGGCGACCGCGCTCATCGCCTCGCACGACGGGGAGAGCTGGCGGCAGATGATCTCCGAACTGCTGCGGCTGCGGCATCTCGGCGACCCGGACCCGATGGCCGAGATGATGCTCACCGAGTACGAGTCGGCCGCCGGGCTGCTCTCGGCGGAACAGGCCTGGGAGCAGGTGTGTCCGCTGCTCGCGCACGGCTCGGTGGACCCGCTGCTGGAGCCGTACGTGCTGGGGTCGGTCGCCACCGTCGCGCAGTGGGCCGACCTGCTGGACGAGGCGGAACGGTACGCCGCCCGGATCCCGCTCGGCGAGCCGGTGCTGCATCCGGGCCATGAGTGCCTGGTGAGCGTGCGGGCCGAGGCCGCCGTCATGCGGGGGGACTTCGCGCGGCTCGTCGACGACCAGGACCCCGCCGCCAATGTGCACGTCGGCGCCCAGACCATGATCGCGCTCACCGAACTCGACCGGCTGGACGAGGCGGCCGGGCTCGCCGGGAAGCTCGCGGGCCCCGGTCCCGACAACTCCTGGCAGTGGTGCGAGTTCCTGTACGCGCGCGGTCTGCTGCGCGCTGCGCGGGGTGATGACGGGGGCGCGCTGGAGGACCTCACCGACTGCGGCCGGCGGCAGGTCGCCCGCGGTGTGGTGAGCCCGGTCGTCACCGCCTGGCGCTCGGCGGCCGCCGACAGTCTGGTGCGGACCGGCCGGGCCGGCGAGGCGGTGCCGCTCGCCGCCGAGGAGCTGCGGCTGGCCAGGATCTGGGGCACGGCCCGTACCGAGGGTCGCGCCCTGCGCGCGCTCGGCTCGGCCACCGGCGGCCGGCGCGGCATCGAACTGCTCGAGGAGGCCGTCACCCGCCTGCGCGAGGAGCCGGCCGCCGAGCCGGAACTGATCGCCGCGCAGCTCGGCCTGGGCCGCTCCCTCACCGCCGCCGGGCGCTCAGGACAGGCCCGCGACGTGCTGCGGGAGGCCGCCGCGCGCGCCGAGCGGCTCGGCGCCGTACGCCTGGGCCGGCTCGCGCGGCAGGCGCTGCGGGACGGCGGCGCCCGCCCGCGCCGGATCCCGCACACCGGAACCGGCGCCCTGACGGGCAGCGAGCGGCGGATAGCGGAGCTTGCCGCCGCGGGCCACGGCAACGTCGAGATAGCGGAGCTGCTGCATCTGGCCCGCCGGACCGTCGAGACCCATCTGACCAGCACCTATCGGAAGCTCGGCATCCGGCAGCGGGCCGATCTGCCGACGGCGCTGGCGGCGGCTCCGGGGGACCCGGCCGGACGGTGACCGGCCGCGGCGCAGCACCTGCCGGCCGGTGCCCTGACCAGCCGTGACCCGCGGAGTGCGGCCCCCGGACCGCTGGCGTACCGTGAAGTCACCCCATTGAGCTGAGCAGCAAGGACACCCCCATGCGCGCCACCGCCATCCACGCCCCGTTCGACATCAGGGTGGAGGACGTGCCCGACGCCGCGATCCGGCAGCCCGGCGACGCCGTCGTCCGGGTGGTCCGCGCCTGCATCTGCGGCAGCGACCTGTGGGCGTACCGCGGCGAGGCCGCCCGCGAGCCGGGGCAGCGCATCGGCCACGAGTTCCTCGGCGTCGTCGAGGAGACCGGCTCCGAGGTGTCGGGACTGACGGCCGGCGACCTGGTCGTCGCCCCCTTCATGTGGTCCGACGGCGTCTGCGAGTACTGCGCCGACGGCCTGACGACCTCCTGTGTGCACGGCGGCTTCTGGGGCTCGGTCGGCTCCGACGGCGGCCAGGGCGAGGCCGTCCGGGTGCCCTTCGCCGACGCCACCCTGGTCAAGCTGCCCGCCGAGGCGCTCTCCGACGACCGTCTGCTGTCCGCGCTGCTCGCGCTGTCCGACGTCATGGGCACCGGCCACCACGCCGCCATCGGCGCCGGGGTCGGCCCCGGCACGACGGTGGCGGTCGTCGGTGACGGCGCGGTCGGCCTGTGCGGTGTGCTCGCCGCCAAGCGGCTGGGCGCCGAGCGGATCATCGCGCTCGGCCGGCACACGGCGCGCACCGACATCGCCCGCACGTTCGGCGCCACCGACGTCGTCGCCGAGCGCGGCGAGGCCGCCGTCGCGGCGGTCCGCGACCTGACCCGCGGGCAGGGCGCGCACGCCGTCATCGAGGCGGTCGGCACCGAGCAGTCCATGCGGACGGCCGTCGGCATCACCCGCGACGGCGGCGCGATCGGCTACGTCGGCGTCCCGCACGGCAGCGGCACCGGCCTGGACCTCGGCGAGATGTTCAACCGCAACATCGCCCTGCGCGGCGGCGTCGCCCCGGTCCGCAGCTACATCCCGGAGCTGCTCCCCGACATCCTGTCCGGCGCCATCGACCCGTCCCCGGTCTTCGACCACGCGGTCGGCCTGGAGGGCGTCCCCGGCGGCTACAAGGCGATGGACGAGCGCACCGCCCTGAAGGTCATCGTCAAGCTCTGACGATGCAACGCCGGGCGGGCCCGTCCATCGGGCCCGCCCGGCGTCATCGGCAGCCGTTCGTTACTTGGTGACGGCGTCCAGGGCGTCGACGATGCCGTACCCGTAGAAGCTGTTCAGCCGCTTCGGGCCGGTGCAGGTGGCGTCCTGCACTCCGTTGCCGTCCGGGTCGTACAGGCCCGTCGGGCAGCCGGGGTTGTCGGCCTCGGCCTTGAGCAGCCACTGGATCTGCTCGGGCGTGGCGTGCGGGTGCCTGCTCTTGATGAGCGCCGCGACGGCCGCCACGTGCGGGCTGGCCATCGAGGTGCCCTGCAGGTATCCGTAGGTGTTGCCGGGCAGCGTGGCCAGGATCCGGCCGTTCTTGTCCGGGGTTCCCGGGATCTGGTACTTGTCCCCGCCGGGGGCGGCGACGTCGATGACGCCCCGGCCGTAGCTGGAGTAGTACGACTTGAGGTTCTGCACGCCGGTCGCGGAGACCGTGACGACGCCGGGCAGCTGGGTCGGGATGTCGAAGCACTTGTGCGGGTCGACGGTGCGGTCGACCGGGGTGCCGTCGTCCGGGCTGGACGCGTCGGAGAGCGCGTTCGAGTCCAGGTCGTCGTTGGAGTTGCCGGCCGACGCGACGTTCAGTACGCCCTTGCGCTCGGAGTACTTCGACGCGCGGTTGACCGCGTCGACGATCGCGCGCTGGTCGGGGTCGTCCAGGCAGTTGTAGAGCCACGGGTCGATGTAATAGCTGTTGTTCGTCACGGAGATGCCGTGGTCGGCGGCGAAGACGAACGCGCAGACCACGCTCTCCGGGTAGAACAGGCTGGTGACGGGGTCGCTGACCTTGATGGCCGCGACCTTGACGTTGGGTGCGACACCGGCCACGCCGATGCCGTTGCGCGCCGCGGCGATCTCGCCCGCCACATGCGTGCCGTGGTAGTCACTGGCCGGGTCGTACGGGCGCCAGGCGCCCGGGGTGGTGTCGGCCACTCCGCCCACGCAGTTCGCGGACTGCGAGGCGGAGAAGTTCGCGGCGAGATCCGGGTGGGTGTCATCGATACCGGTGTCGATGACACCGACCGTGACCTTCCGGCTGCCCGGGTTGATCTTCGCGGCCTTGTCGGCCTTGATGGCCACCAGGTCCCACTGGTTCGCCTCCAGCGGTTCCTGCTCGGTGCCGGCCTTCGCGTTGGCCGCGGTCGCCGCGGCGACCTGTGCGGCCGTGAGCCGCTCCGGCGCACCCAGTTCGGTGGTCGAGGCCGGGGCGATGGCGGCGGTGCGGGTGGCGCCCGCGGTCTGTACTCCATGGGCCTTGCGTATCGCGGCGGCGAAGCCCGGGTTCGCCGAGTGCACGACGATGACGCCGATCTTCTCGTACGAGATGACCACCTGGCCGCCGGCCCGGGATATCGCGTGTTCGACGCTCTTGACGGTGCCGTGGTCCACGTTGGTGTTGACCACGTAGGACAGCAGCGGGCCGTCGGCCGCCACCGTGCTGTCCGCCGCCGACGCCGAAGCGGCGCCCGGCAGTACGGCGACGGCTGCCGCCAGCGCCATCCCGACGGTCGCCGCGAGCATGCGGCGCCGTCCGGACCGTCTGTGAAGAGGAACCATGGGATCTCCAATCGTCCAACGACCCGCCCTGACGGCACGGTTGCCGTTGGACGGGTACATGACGATGGAAGCTATCGTCGTACCGGTGGCGCCATCAATGGATTGCGGTGGAAATCCCGGATTCCTACCGGATTCCCGTTCGAACCGGTGGCGCGTCAGCCACCGCTGTGGCCGGACCGCAGCGCCTCGATGCTCAACAGGGGTATGACCACCCGCGGTCCGTACCACCGCCCGGGCGCCGCGCGGCCGGCCGGCTGCGGTGCCGCGGCCACCGGGACGGTCAACCGGACGGCCCCGTAGGGCAGTCGGTGCGGACCCGGGGGCGGGGAACTCGGCGGGGTGTTCACGGGCGATGTCCTCGGTGCTGCGTCACGGCCGCGTCCGGGCCGCTTCGTGGCGGTGCTGGGCACTCTGTACAACGAAGCGCCCCGGTCCCGGTGTCGGCCCTGATCCGGATGGCGGCAGATTTCACCCATGGCCTGTTGAACACCCGCCGTCACACCTCTAACATGCGGTCTCCGATCATCGACGTGACGCAGATCACTCATGGAGGCACCGTGGATCCCGCACCACCGTCCGCCACCCCGGGCCCGCCGACCCCCGCCTCGTACTCCGAGGTCGAGGCGAGCCCGGAATTCGGCGAACTACGGCACTCCTACCGGGTGTTCGCGTTCCCGGTCACCGTCGCCTTCCTCGCCTGGTACCTGCTGTACGTACTCCTGTCGAGTTACGCGGGCGGGTTCATGGCGACCAAGGTCGTCGGGCACATCAACGTGGCCTTCGTCTTCGGCCTCGCGCAGTTCCTCACCACGTTCCTCATCGCGTGGATATACGCCAGGTACGCGAATGCCCGGCTCGACCCGGGGGCCGAGGCCCTCAAGGCGCGGCTGGAGAACCGCACCGCGTGGGTCGGCCTCGACCCGGCGGCCGAGGTTCCCGGGGCGCGGCTGGAGAACGACGCTACGTTGGAGGACCGCTCATGACCACCGGCACGATCAACCTGGCGGCCGAGGCGGCGGCGTCCGAGCACCGCACCCTGATCATCACGCTCTTCTCCGTGTTCGTCGTCATCACCCTCGGCATCACCGTCTGGGCGGGCCGCCAGACGAAGGACGCCACCGACTTCTACGCGGGCGGCCGCGGCTTCACCGGGTTCCAGAACGGTCTGGCGATCTCCGGCGACTACATGTCCGCCGCGTCGTTCCTCGGTATCGCCGGCGCCATCGCGCTCGTCGGCTACGACGGCTTCCTCTACTCGATCGGCTTCCTGGTCGCCTGGCTGGTCGCCCTGCTGCTGGTCGCGGAACCGCTGCGCAACTCCGGCCGCTTCACCATGGCCGACGTGCTCGCGTACCGGCTGCGCCAGCGACCGGTGCGCACCGCCGCCGGCACCTCGACCATCGTCGTGTCGATCTTCTATCTGCTGGCCCAGATGGTCGGCGCGGGCGCCCTGGTCTCGCTGCTGCTCGGTGTCACCGGCGAGGGCCCGAAGCGGCTGATCGTGGCGCTGGTCGGCATCGTCATGGTGCTGTACGTGACGATCGGCGGCATGAAGGGCACGACCTGGGTGCAGATCATCAAGGCCGTGATGCTGATCCTCGGCACCCTGCTGATCACCATCCTGGTGCTCAACAAGTTCCACTGGAACCCGTCCACGCTGCTGGGCGCCGCGGCCGAGAAGAGCGGCCAGGGGCACAAGTTCCTGGAGCCCGGCCTCAAGTACGGCATCGACAGCACCAGCAAGATCAACTTCATCTCGCTGGGCCTGGCTCTTGTGCTGGGCACCGCCGGGCTGCCGCACATCCTGGTGCGCTTCTACACCGTGCCGTCCGCGAAGGTCGCCCGTAAGTCCGTGAACTGGGCGATCGGCATCATCGGCGGCTTCTATCTGATGACCATCGCCCTCGGGTTCGGTGCGGCGGCGCTGGTCGGCGCCGCCAAGATCAAGGCGAGCGACAAGTCCGGCAACACCGCGGCGCCGCTGCTCGCCGAGTACGTCGGCGGCGGCCCCGGCACCACCGGCGGCGCGATCCTGCTCGCGGTGATCTCCGCGGTGGCCTTCGCCACCATCCTCGCCGTCGTCGCCGGCCTCACCCTCGCCTCGTCGGCCTCGTTCGCGCACGACCTGTGGGCCAACGTGATCCGCAAGGGCAAGGTGAGCGAGAAGAACGAGGTCATCACCGCCAAGATCGCCGCGGTCGCGATCGGCGCGGTCTCCATCGGGCTCGGCATGTACGCCACCAAACTCAACGCGGCGGCCCTGGTGGCGCTCGCCTTCGCGGTGGCCGCCTCCGCCAACCTGCCGACCATCCTCTACAGCCTGTACTGGAAGAAGTTCACCACCTCGGGAGCGACCTGGTCGATCTACGGAGGACTGGTCTCCTCGGTCGCCCTGGTGATCTTCTCGCCGGTCGTCTCCGGCGCCCCCGACTCCCTCTTCACCGGCAGCGACTTCCACTGGTTCCCGCTGGGCAACCCGGGCATCGTCTCCATCCCGCTGGGCTTCCTGCTCGGCTGGCTGGGCACGGTTCTGTCCAAGGAGGAGCCGGACCTCGAGAAGTACAAGGAGCTGGAGGTCCGCTCCATGACCGGCGCCGGGGCACACTGACCGGCCTGCCCCCCACGAGAGACCACGGTTCAACAAACTGTTGCAATATGGGGCCCATCGCGTACGCTGCGGCGATACGCGGTGGGTCACCGTGGTCCTAAGCTGGAGTGGCGGGCGCACCTGGTGCCCGCGAGGGAGGCGGAACGCGTGCTGATCGACACCTACGGACGCGTGGCCACCGATCTGCGGGTCTCGCTGACCGACCGGTGCAATCTGCGCTGCACGTACTGCATGCCCGAGGAGGGCCTGCAGTGGCTGGCCAAGCCCGAGCTGCTCACCGACGACGAGATCGTCCGGATGGTACGGATCGGCGTCACCGACCTCGGCGTCAAGGACGTCCGCTTCACCGGCGGCGAGCCGCTGCTGCGCCCCGGCCTGGTCGGCATCATCGAACGCGTCGCGGCCCTCGAACCCCGCCCCCGGATATCGCTGACCACCAACGGCATCGGCCTCGGACGCACCGCAGCCGCGCTGCGCGACGCCGGCCTGAACCGGGTCAACGTCTCCCTCGACACCTTGCGCCCCGAGGTCTTCCAGGCCATGACCCGGCGCAAGCGCCACCACGACGTCATCGGCGGGCTGGAAGCGGCCCGCGCCGCCGGCCTGGCCCCGGTGAAGGTCAACGCGGTCCTCATGCGCGGCGTCAACGACGACGAGGCCCCGGACCTGCTCCAGTGGGCCGTCGAGAACGACTACGAGCTGCGCTTCATCGAGCAGATGCCGCTGGACGCGCAGCACGGCTGGCAGCGCAGCGACATGGTGACGGCCGAGGAGATCCTGGAGAGCCTCAGGACCCGCTTCACGCTCACCCCCGAGCCCAACGGAGCCCGCGGCTCCGCGCCCGCCGAACGCTGGCTGGTGGACGGCGGCCCGGCCCGGGTCGGCGTCATCGCCTCCGTGACCCGCCCCTTCTGCCGCGCCTGCGACCGTACCCGGCTCACCGCCGACGGCCAGGTCCGCGACTGCCTCTTCGCCCGCACCGAGTCCGACCTGCGCGCCCCGCTGCGCTCCGGTGCCACCGACGCGGAGATCGCCGCGCTGTGGAAGACCGCGATGTGGGGCAAGAAGGCCGGCTCCGGGCTCGACGACCCGTCGTTCCTGCAGCCCGACCGCCCGATGTCGGCGATCGGCGGCTAGTACCCGCCCGACCCCGGAGTCCGACCCCGGAGTCCGACCCCGGAGTCCGACCCCGGAGTCCGACCCCGGAATCCGGAGCCGGAATCCGGAGCCGGAGTCTGCGTCTGGGCCCGACGGGCCGGACCGCGGGTCCGTCCGCTATCAGGACGCCGCCGGGCTCCCCGGTGCCGCGGGATTCTCCGGCGCGACGGGGTCCGCGGGGTCAGCAGGGTCCCGCCAGTCCGCGAACGGCACGACGTCCTTCAGGAACCCCCGCAGGTCCAGGAACTGCGACAGGTGCTCCCGGTGCTCGTCACAGGCGAGCCAGGTCTTCCGGCGGTCCGGGGTGTGCAGTTTGGGGTTGTTCCACGCCAGCACCCACGCGGCGGTGGTGCGGCAGCCCTTGGCCGAGCAGATCGGCGTCACGTCGTTCATAGCTGCCAGTAAACATGGCGACGCCGGGCAGCCACGGGGGGAGCCGCCCGGCGTCGGTCCGTCGCTCCGACGGGGGATGCGGAGCGCGTACGAAGTATGTCACGCGTGCACCCCGGTCGAGGAGTGGATCCTCATGATTGATCTGAGCTTTTCTTGAGGTTTCCGGCCAGCCGCGGCTCAGTTTCGACTGCTGTACGGACCCTCCGGATATTCCGTTCCGGGCTCCACGTGACCCTCCAGGACGACCGGTTCCAGCATCGGCCGGGTCGGCGGCGGGACGAAGGACGACGGCAGCGACGGCGCGTTCGCCCGTCCCGCGTTGGCGATGACCACCGCGACATAGGGCAGCAGCGCGCCCAGCACCAGCGCGACCCAGGCCAGCGGCCGCTGTACGTTCCACAAGGTCACGGTCGCGATGACCGAGGCGGTACGGACCAGCATCGAGATGACGTAGCGGCGCTGCCTGCCCTGTACATCCTGAGTGAGACCGGTCCGGGCTCCGGTGATCCGGAAGACCTCGCCGTCACTGTGCTTCCGCATCACATTCCACCGCCTGCTCGGCCCACCGGGCCGTACCGAATTCTGTTGCGGGGACCCGCCCCAGGCCCTTCTCACGGTACGCCGCGGGTCCGCCGCATTCGAGACCGGGGCCGCCCCGCGAGTGGCGTGCCGACCCCGTCGTACGGCGTATGGACGCCCCCGACATGCGGCGTAGCCCACCCCGGATCAGACTGACGTCACGAGTGCATCGTCACTCGAACGCGAGGAGGCGTGTGACATGAGTTGGTTGTGGGCGATCATCGTCGGTCTGGTTCTGGGTCTGATCGCGAAAGCGATCCTGCCCGGCAAGCAGTCCATCCCGCTGTGGCTGACCGCGATCTTCGGCATGCTCGGCAGCATCCTGGGCAACGCGGTGGCGACCTGGATCGGCGTCAACGACACCAGTGGCATCGACTGGACCCGGCACCTGCTGCAGTTGCTCGGCGCCATCGCGGTGGTGGCGGTCGGTGACGGACTGTGGGCGGCGATCCGAGGCAAGAAGGAAGCCGCCTGACGACCCTCAGACCGGGCGCTGTCGCAACCGCGCCGGCGGAACCCGGTCGGTCAGCCACACGCCGTTGGCGCTGACCCGGAACACATGGCCCTCGGCGGCCAGCCCGGCAGCGTCCACCTCCAGCACCACCGGACGGCCGTGCCGCGCACCCACGCGCACGGCCGTCTCCACGTCCGCCGACAGATGGACGTCCTGACGGGACATCGGCAGCAGCCCGTCCCGGAGGATCAGCGGCAGCGTCGTGGTCGCGGTGCCGTGGAACAGCACGTCGGGCGGCGGCGCGGCCGCCAGTCCGAGGTCCACCGGGACCGAGTGCCCCTGGCTGGCCCGGATGAGCCGGCCGTCCGGCGAGTACTCGTACCGCTTCTTGTTGTTCGTCGCGACGACATGGTCCAGCTCGGCGCGCGAGAAGCGGCGGCCCGCCCGGTCGCAGGCGGCGATCAGCTCGTCCACCGCCACCCAGCCGCCCTCGTCGAGGGTCACCCCGACCGCTCCCGGATCGTGCCGCAGCACCAGGGCCAGGAACTTCGAGACCTTGACCGTCCGCTTCTCGTCCACCGTCGTCATCCTCCTGGCAGGGTCAGACGCCCTGGCTGACCGAACTCATGTTGAAGTCCGGGATCCGCATGGCCGGTGCCGCGGCCCGGGTGAAGTAGTCGCTCCACTCGCGCGGCAGCGTCCGCTCGGTGCGGCCGGTCTCGGCGACCCGGCCGAGCAGGTCCACCGGCGACTCGTTGAACCGGAAGTTGTTCACCGCGCCCGTCACCTCGCCGTTCTCGACCAGGTAGACCCCGTCCCGGGTGAGGCCGGTGAGCAGCAGCGTCGCCGGATCGACCTCGCGGATGTACCACAGGCAGGTCAGCAGCAGCCCGCGGTCGGTGGCCGCGACCATCTCCTCCAGCGACTTCGTGCCGCCGCCGTCCAGGATCAGGTTGTCGCCGGCCGGGGTCACCGGCAGGCCGGTGAGGCCCGCGCTGTGCCGGGTGGTGGGCAGCCGGTTGAGGACCCCGTCCCGGATCCAGTCGACCGGACCGACCGGCAGGCCGTTGTCGAACACCGAGGAGTCGTCGCCCGAGGCGTGCGCGATGACGAACGGCGCCGACTCCAGACCGGGCGCCTGCGGGTCGCTGCGCAGCGTCAGCGGCAGGTCGGAGAGTTTCTCCCCGACCCGGGTGCCGCCGCCGGGCTTGCTGAAGACGGTGCGGCCCTCGGCCGCGTCCCGGGCTCCGGACGACCACAGCTGGTAGATCGCCAGGTCCGCGACGGCGGTCGGCGGCAGCAGCGTCTCGTAGCGGCCGGCGGGCAGCTCGATCCGGCGCTCCGCCCAGGCGAGCCGCTGCGCGAGCTCCGCGTCGAGCGCCGCCGGGTCGACGTCCTTGAAGTCCCGGGTCGAGGCACCGGCCCAGGCGGACCGGGAGCGGTCCGGCGACTTGGCGTTGAGTTCCATGGTGCCGGTCGGCTGGTCGTGCCGCAGCCGCAGCCCGGTGGAACTGCCCAGGTAGCTGGAGGTCACCGAGTGGAAGGCGAAGCCGTACAGCTGCCGTCCGCCGGCCCGCGCGGTCGCGAAGGACTCGCCCAGCGCCGGTGCGAACGACCCGAAGACCTCGGAGGAGGTCTCGGCGGGCGGCTCGGTGAAGGCGGCGGAGTGCGCGGTCCCCTCGACGAGCGGCTGCGCGTCCTCGGCCGGTCCCGCGGCGCGGGCCGCCTCCTCAGCGGCCCGGACCAGCGGCTCCAGATCGTCGGTGGTCACCGCGGAGCGGGACACCACACCGGAGGCGGCGCCCTGCGAGCCGTTCACCGTCGCGATGACGGTGAGGGTGCGGCCCCGGGTCACGCCGTTGGTGGTCAGCGCGTTGCCCGCCCAGCGCAGGTTGGCGCTGGACTCCTCGTCCGCGATGACGACGCAGCCGTCGGCGCGGGACAGTGCCAGGGCGCGCTCGACGATCTCGTGCGGAGCGGTGCTGCGGGGGCTCATCGGCCGGCCTCCTGGGTCGTGTTCAGGATGTTGACACCGCGGAACAGCGCGGACGGGCAGCCGTGGCTGACCGCCGCGACCTGGCCGGGCTGGGCCTTGCCGCAGTTGAAGGCGCCGCCGAGCACATACGTCTGCGGGCCGCCGACGGCTTCCATCGAGCCCCAGAAGTTGGTGGTCGTGGCCTGGTAGGCGACGTCCTTGAGCTGGCCCGCGAGCCGGCCGTTCTCGATCCGGAAGAACCGCTGGCCGGTGAACTGGAAGTTGTAGCGCTGCATGTCGATGGACCAGGAACGGTCGCCGACGATGTAGATCCCGCGCTCGACGCCGCCGATCAGCTCCTGCGTCGACGGTCCGTCCGGCGCCGGCTGGAGCGACACGTTCGCCATCCGCTGCACCGGCACATGGCCGGGGGAGTCGGCGTACGCGCAGCCGTTGGACCGCTCGAAGCCGGTGAGCTTCGCGATCCGGCGGTCCAACTGGTACCCGACCAGGGTGCCGTCCTTCACCAGGTCCCAGGTCTGCCCGGCGACGCCCTCGTCGTCGTAGCCGACCGTCGCGAGGCCGTGCTCCGCGGTGCGGTCCCCGGTGACGTTCATCAGCGCGGAGCCGTACTTCAACGTGCCCAGCTGGTCGAAGGTCGCGAAGGAGGTGCCCGCGTAGGCCGCTTCGTAGCCCAGCGCCCGGTCCAGCTCGGTGGCGTGGCCGATCGACTCGTGGATCGTCAGCCACAGGTTGGACGGGTCGACGACGACGTCGTACGAACCGGCCTCCACGGTCGGCGCGAGCATCTTCTCCGCCAGCAGCTCCGGGATCTCCGCGAGTTCGGCGTCCCAGTCCCAGCCGGTGCCCGTCAGGTACTCCCAGCCGCGGCCGGCCGGCGGGGCCAGGGTGCGCATGGAGTCGAAGTCGCCGCTGCCGGGGTCCACCGCGACCGCGGTGAGCTGCGGGTGCAGCCGCACCCGCTGCTGCGTGGTGCTGGTGCCCGCGGTGTCCGCGTAGAACTTGTTCTCCTGGACGGTCATCAGGGACGCGTCCGCGTGCGCGACGCCCTTCGCGGCGAGCAGCCGGCCGCTCCACTCGGCGAGCAGCGCCGTCTTCTCCGCGTCCGGGACGTCGAAGGGGTTGGTCCCGTACTCGGAGACCCACACCTTCTCCGCGTGCACCGGCTCGTCCGCCAGCTCGACCCGTTCGTCGGATCCCGCGGCGGCGATCACCTTCGCCGACAGCTTCGCCATGGCGACCGCCTGGCCGGCGACCCGCGCCGCCGCGTCCATCGTCAGATCGACGCCGGACGCGAAGCCCCAGGCGCCGCCGTGCACGACCCGGACCGCGTAGCCGGTGTCCGTGGTGTCCGACGTGCCGGACGGCCTGGCGTCCCGTAGCCGGTACGTGGCGCTGCGGATCCGTTCGAAGCGGAAGTCCGCGTGCTCGGCTCCGAGCGCCCTGGCCCGGGCGAGTGCCGCGTCGGCCAGCGCCCGCAGCGGCAGTGCCAGGAATGACTGATCGACCTCGTGAGGCACAGCGGCCTCCTCCTTCGCCCGATTCGACAGGTCTGATGCGACAGGTCTGCGCAGTGAATCATGCCGCTCGGACAGCACGGACGGCCACGGTATATCCGGCGCGTTCCGGGAATTGATGATGCTCCGTCAGAAGCCGGTAGCCGCAGGCCTCTTGTCGTTGGTCCAGACCAATCCTATGCTCAGTTCTGCTGTCCCCCCACGCCCCTGTCCGCGCAGTCACCAGCCACAGCACGACAAGGAGCCCCCACATGTCAGCCCCCCACCTGCCGGCACTCCGTGTACCCCCGCCGCGGCTTCCCGCGTTCCGCCATGCCGCGGCCGTCGGCGCCGCGGGCGCCGCGGCACTGGCGCTCGTCGCCCTCACCCCGGTGTCCGCGAGCGCGCACGGCGCCCTCAGCAGCCCCGTCAGCCGGATATCCGCCTGCTACGCCGAAGGCCCGGAACACCCGCAGTCGCAGGTCTGCAAGGACCTGGTCGCCATGAGCGGCACCCAGCCGCTCTACGACTGGAACGAGGTGAACATCGCCAACGCCGACGGACACAGCCGGGACATCATTCCCGACGGCAAGCTGTGCTCGGCCAACCGCGACAAGTACAAGGCCCTCGACATGGCCCGCACCGACTGGCCCGCCACCAGCGTCGCCACCGGCTCGTTCAACGTCGGCTTCCGTGTCACCGCGCCCCACCGCGGCGTCATGACCCTGTACATCACCAAGGCCGGCTACGACCCGACGAAACCGCTCAAGTGGTCCGACCTGGACGCCACTCCGATCGCCACCTACACGACCAGCTCCACCGCGACGAGCGGCTACTACAACTTCACCGCGAAGCTGCCCAGCCGCTCCGGCCGCCACCTGATCTACCAGGTCTGGCAGCGCACCGACAGCCCCGAGGCGTTCTACGGCTGCTCCGATGTCGTCTTCGGACAGGGCGCCGCCGCCAAGGCCCCGGCCGCGCCCAGCGACCAGCAGATCGCCGCCGGGGCGAGCCGGTCGACGGTCAGCCACCAGGGCCACGGCGGGGACACCACTCTCGTCACCCAGAACACGGCAGCGAGCGGCCAGGCCGCCGGCACCCTGAAGACGGCACTCGGCGGCAGCGCCGTTCTCGCCGCGGGAGCCGTCGGAATGATCCTCCGCGGCCGCCGCCGGACCGCAGCCCGCACACAGGCGTAACTCCGCCGACTGTAGGGACCCGACAGGGACAGCTGGATGCCCCTGTCGGGGCCGGTTCCCTGTATCGCTGCCCGGACCGATAGTTTCGTGGTGATAGCCACAACTATGGGAAAGGGTGATCCGTTGAGCCGCTCGGTTCTCGTCACCGGAGGAAACCGGGGCATCGGCCTCGCCATCGCCCAGGCCTTCGCCGACGCGGGTGACAAGGTCGCCATCACCTACCGCTCGGGCGAGCCACCAGCGGGCTTCCTCGCGGTGCGGTGCGACATCACGGACGCCGAACAGGTCGAGCAGGCCTACAAGGAGATCGAGGAGAAGCACGGCGCGGTCGAGGTGCTGATCGCCAACGCCGGCGTCACCCGCGACCAGCTGCTGCTCCGGATGACCGACGAGGACTTCACCTCGGTCCTGGAGACGAACCTCACGGGCACCTTCCGTGTGGTCAAGGCCGCCGCTCGGAAGATGCTGCGGGCCCGCAAGGGACGCATCGTGCTCATCTCGTCGGTCGTGGGCCTGCTCGGCTCCGCCGGCCAGTCGAACTACGCCGCCTCCAAGGCCGGCCTGGTCGGCTTCGCGCGCTCGCTGGCCCGTGAGCTCGGCTCGCGCAACATCACCGTGAACGTCGTAGCCCCCGGCTTCGTGGACACCGACATGACCCGCACGCTCAGCGACGAGCAGCGCGAGAAGATCGTCGGCCAGATCCCGCTGGGCCGTTACGCGCAGACCGCGGAGATCGCCTCCTCGGTCCGCTTTCTCGCCTCCGAAGAGGCCGCATACATCACTGGTGCCGTCATTCCCGTAGACGGCGGATTGGGCATGGGTCACTGATCACCATGAGTGGAATTCTCGAAGGCAAGCGTATCCTGATCACCGGAGTGCTGATGGAGTCCTCCATCGCGTTCCACACCGCCAAGCTGGCGCAGGAGCAGGGCGCTGAGATCATCCTCACCGCCTTCCCGCGGCCCACCCTGACCGAGCGCATCGCCAGGAAGCTGCCGAAGCCCACCAAGGTCATCGAGCTGGACGTGACCAACCCCGAGCACCTCGGGTCGCTCGCGGACACCGTACGCACCGAGCTCGGCAGCCTGGACGGGGTCGTGCACTCCATCGGCTTCGCGCCCCAGGACGCGCTGGGCGGCAACTTCCTCAACGCCCCGTGGGAGTCCGTCGCCACCGCGATGCACGTCTCCGCGTTCTCGCTGAAGTCGCTCACCATGGCGTGCCTGCCGCTGATGAGCAACGGCGGCGGCTCGGTCGTCGGCCTCACCTTCGACGCGCAGTACGCCTGGCCGCAGTACGACTGGATGGGCCCGGCCAAGGCCGCGCTGGAGGCGACGTCCCGCTACCTCGCCCGTGACCTGGGCAAGCAGAACGTCCGCTGCAACCTGATCTCCGCCGGACCGATCGGCTCGATGGCCGCCAAGTCCATCCCGGGCTTCTCGGAGCTGGCGGACGTCTGGAACCACCGCTCCCCGCTGGAGTGGGACATGTCCGACCCGGAGCCCACCGGCCGCGGTGTCGTCGCCCTGCTCTCGGACTGGTTCCCGAAGACCACCGGCGAGATCATCCACGTCGACGGCGGCCTGCACGCGGTCGGTGCCTGACCCGTACCGCTCCTGACGCACGGCGAACGCCCGGTCCCCGACGCTTCCACAGCGTCCGGGGCCGGGCGTTCTCCGTGCTCTGCGGGGGTCAGGGCGTGCCGAGCCCCCGGCAGTGGAAGGCGTGCCCGGCGGCCTCGGCCGACGCCGTCCCCGCGTCGCCCGCGCGGATCGCCTCCACCAGCCGGGCGTGGTCCAGGTGCTGCTCGGGGCGCAGCACCTCGCCGACGTCCGCGCGCAGGAAGTCGCGCAGCACCTCGCCGAGGTCCGCGTAGAGCTCGGCCAGCACGTCGTTGTGCGAGGCGCCGACGACCGCCAGGTGCAGCGTCGCGTCCGCGTCGACGAACGCGGCGGCGTCCCCCGACTCCCAGGCCCGCTCGCGGCGCTCCAGCAGGGTGTCGAGATGCCGCAGATCGCGGTCGGTGCGGCGGGCGGCGGCCAGTCCCGCGGCGGACGCCTCCAGGGCGCTGCGCAGCTCGGCGACATGCCGCGGATCGGCGTCCGCGAACCGGCGCTGCATCACGCCCGCCAACTCGCTGGTGGCCAGGACATAGGTGCCGGAGCCCTGCCGGATGTCGAGCAGCCCGTTATGGGCCAGCGCTCTGACCGCCTCACGGACGGTGTTGCGGGCGACGCCGAGCTGGTCGACCAGCTCGGGTTCGGTCGGGATACGGGAGCCGACCGGCCACTCACCGGACGTGATCTGGGTACGCAGCCGGGCGATCACCTGGTCGGCGAGCGTGGACTGCCGGGGGAGTGGACCGAGATTCATCCCATCATTCTATGATGGGTGCATGCGCGATGACGAACCCCTCACCCTCGACCGCGACAAGGCCGTGTCCATACCGGGCATACCGGGATCCGCACCCGGGTCCGCACCGGCTCCCGGACCGGATTCCCTACCGGCTCCCTTGCCGGAGACGGCGGCGCTCCCCGTCTGGACGCGCCGCCTCGTGCTCGCCGGGCTGGTGCTCGCCGCGCTCAACCTCCGCCCCGCGGTCACCAGCCTCGGGCCGCTCATGAAGGAGGTCAGGGCCGGCCTCGGCATGAGCGGCGCCGTGGCCGGGTTCCTCACCTCCGTGCCCGCCCTGTGCTTCGCGCTCTTCGGCATCGCCGCCCCGCGACTGGCCCGCCGCTTCGGCGCGGGCGCCGTGGTCTGCGCGGGCATGGCGGCCATCGCCACCGGGCTGCTGCTGCGCCCGTTCGCGAGCGGCACCGTGCTCTTCCTCGCCGCCAGCGCCGTGGCCCTGGCCGGTATCGCGGTGAGCAACATCCTGATGCCGGTGATCGTCAAGCGGTACTTCCCCGACCGGGTCGGCGCGATGACCGGGCTCTACTCGATGGCGCTCTCCCTCGGCACCGCGGCCGCCGCCGCGGCGACCGTGCCCCTGACCTCCGCCATGGGCCACGGCTGGCGGCTCGGCCTGGGCGTCTGGGCGGCGCTCGCCGTCGTCGCGATCGTGCCGTGGCTCGGCCTGGTCCGGGACCGCAGCTCCGCCGCGCGGCCCGCCCCCGCAGGTTCTGGCCCCGCCACCGACGGGAACACCGACGGCAACACCGGCCGGATCATCCGCAGCCGTACGGCCTGGGCGCTCGCCTGCTTCTTCGGGCTGCAGGCCACCGCCGCCTACGTCACGATGGGCTGGATGCCGCAGATCTTCCGCGACGCCGGGCTCTCCGCCGGCACCGCGGGGGCGCTGCTCGCCGTGACGATGGTGATGGGCGTCCCGCTCTCCTTCGCGCTGCCCTCGCTCGCCGGCCGGATGCGGCACCAGGGTCCGCTCGTCGTCGTCCTCGCGCTCTTCGGCCTCGCCGGGTACACCGGCCTGTGGCTGGCCCCCGCCGGCGCCCCCTGGGTGTGGGCGCTGCTGCTCGGCATCGCCAACTGCGCCTTCCCGCTGGCCCTGACGATGGTCGGGATGCGCTCGCGCACCGGCGCGGGAGTGGTCCGGCTGTCCGCCTTCGCGCAGAGCACCGGCTATCTGATCTCGATCCCGGGGCCGATCCTGGTCGGCGCCCTCTACCAGCACAGCGGCGGCTGGGACCTGCCCATCGCGCTGATGGCGGCGCTCATGGTGCCGCAGATCGTCGTCGGCGTGCTGGCCGGACGCAACCGGTACATCGAGGACGAACTGTGACCGCGCCGCGGTCCTCTTCGGCGCCGGTGCGAGACTGGGCCCATGCCCGTACTTGAGCCCAACCCCCCGCACAGCCAGAAGCGGCTGATGATCATCATCGGTCTGATGCTGGCTGTTCCGGCCTTCGTCGCGATCATCGCGACCGTCGCGGCCAAGTTCGGCTGAACCGCCGCCCCTGAGGCCGATGGTGGGGACAACCCCACCATCCCTAGGGGGGCCAGGTCAGGGTCGAGTGGGTGGCCCGCCCGATGGGATCTTCGAGTGCCCTTCCGTAGTTTCGAAGGGTCAGAACATTCCAGCACTTCACGGAGGCGGTCACCGTGTCCACCCAGTCCATCCAGGCACCCACCCGCCCCTCGCGGCACACGGTCGGCCAGGGGGCCGGCGGGGTCCAGACGCGCCTCCCGTGGTGGGCCGTCGCGCTGCCCGCGCTCGCCTTCGCCGCGCTGCTCATGCTGATCGCCGGACCCGGCCAGGGCGACACCTCGGCGGCCGAGCCCGCCGGCCACCTCATCGCCCGCATCGCGGACGCGCTCCCCGGTTTCGCCCAGCACCTCCTGTGATGCCGCGGCCTCTGATGAGCGGCGCCCACGGGCCGGTGCGGGCCGTAACGGCCAGCCCGCGCCTGATCGCGGATTTTCTGGAAAGCTGAGGGGCATGAGCGTCGACTCGCCCCGCACGATCGTCCTACTCCGTCACGCCAAGGCCGACTGGCCCTCGGTCGCCGACCACGAGCGGCCGCTGGCCGAGCGCGGCCGTACGGACGCCTCCGTGGCGGGCCGCCGGCTCGCCGACGCGGGGATCGCCCCTGACCTGGTCCTGTGCTCCACCGCCGCCCGCACCCGTGAGACCTGGAAGCTCGCCGCGCACGAGATGCCGCAGCGACCCAGGACGGTCTACGAGGAGCGGCTGTACGAAGCGAGCCTGGGCGAGCTGCTGGCCCTGCTCAACGAGACCCCCGACGACATCGGCACCCTGCTGGTCATCGGCCACAACCCCGGCATGCACGCCCTCGCCGACGCCCTCGCGGGCACCGCCGAGGCGGACGCCCTGGCCCGGATGAACCGCGGCGGCTTCCCGACCGCGGCCTTCGGCGTCGTCACGTTCTCCGGTTCCTGGAAGTCCGTGGAGCACGGCGTCGGCCGGCTGGCCGACTACTGGGTGCCGCACGAGGCCTGAGCCCGGCCGGACGGATCGCGCGGCGAGGCCTGACGCGATCCCCTCCCGGCCTAGCGGGATTCGGTCGGGGCGCCGTCCAGCGCGTCGGCCGCCTCGACCTCTTCCCGCGTGATGCCCAGCAGGTACAGGACGGTGTCCAGGAACGGCACGTTGACCGCGGTGTCGGCGGCCTGCCGGACGACCGGCTTCGCGTTGAACGCCACGCCGAGCCCCGCCGCGTTCAGCATGTCGAGGTCGTTCGCCCCGTCACCGATCGCTACGGTCTGGCTCAGCGGCACCCCGGCCTGTTCCGCGAAGCTCCGCAGCAGCCGCGCCTTGCCGGCCCGGTCCACGATCGGTCCTGTCACCCGGCCGGTGAACTTCCCGTCCACCACCTCCAGGGTGTTCGCGGCCGCGAAGTCCAGCCCCAGCCGCTCCTTGAGGTCGTCGGTGACCTGGGTGAAGCCGCCCGAGACGATCCCCACCTGGTAGCCGAGCCGCTTGAGCGTGCGGATCAGGGTCCGGGCGCCCTTGGTGAGCCGGACCTCGGCGCGGACCTTGTCCACCACCGACGCGTCCAGCCCGGCCAGCAGCGCGACCCGGGCGTGCAGCGACTGCTCGAAGTCCAGTTCGCCGCGCATCGCGGCGGCGGTGACCTCGGCGACCTCCGCCTCGCACCCGGCGTGCGCGGCGAAGAGCTCGATCACCTCGTCCTGGATGACGGTGGAGTCCACATCCATCACCACCAGCCGCTGGGCCCGGCGCTGCAGCCCGGCCGGGACCACCGCCACATCCACCCCGCGCGCGGCGGCCTCCGTCGCCAGCGCGGAGCGCAGCGCCAGCGGATCGGCACCCGAGACGGCGAACTCGACCGCCGTCACCGGGTACTTCGCGAGCCGGAAGATCCGGTCGATGTTGCCGCCGGTGGCGGTGATGCAAGCCGCTATGGCGGCTGTCGACTCGGCGGTCAGCGGGTGGCCCAGGACCGTCACATGGGAACGTCCCTCACCGCGCGGCCGGTTGTCACCGATACCGGAGATGATCTCGGCCTGCATCTTGATCGACTCGGACCAGCTGTGCACGGTGGACCGCAGCTCGCCCTCGGCGCCGGGCGCGGTCGGCGCGGTCACCAGCGCGCACAGCACCATCCGGCCCCGCGTGACGACCTGTTCGATGTCGACGACGTCCACGCCGAACGCGGCGAGGGTGTCGAAAAGTCCGGCGGTGATGCCTGGGCGGTCCTTGCCGAAGATCTTGACGAGGAGGGTGGGCGCGTCCGCGGAGGGAACGGCGGCGACAGGGATGGGCTGCGTGGCGTCGTTCATGGTGGGACCACCGTATCCGGCGGCCTCAAGGACGCGACGAGCCGTCCCGCGTGGCGGACACCCATCCGGACCCGCGAAGGCGGAATCCGCCCCGAATGCCCGCCGGCACCCCTTACTGCCTGCGGGGCGCTCCCGGCGGGGGCGGTGGTTCGCCCGGCGGGTCGGGCCATTTGTCGGTGCGGCCGCCGCCACGCGAGCGGCGCGGCAGCGGCGGGGGCAGCGGGGCGCCGGCCATCGTCTGGGTCGCGTGCGGCGAGTCGTTGCCGGCGCTTCCGGCGGGATCCGCCGGCTGCTTGTACGGGTTCGGCCCGGCCTCCTCGGGGTGGTACGCCGGACTGGGAACGTAGGGACCCGGCTCGTAGGCGATGACCGGGTACGTCCGCGCGGAATCGCCGGAAGTGCTCCCCGGCGCCGGGCCGAGCGCCAGCGGCGCGGCCTGCCGCCCGGCGGCGCCGGTCGCCAGCGCCAGCAGCGCGCCCACGCCGCCCGCACCCGCGCCCCAGGCGGCGCCCAGCAGCAGCGCCGGCGGAACGCTGCCGTGC
>NZ_JAPVLS010000089.1:0-36829 GCF_027158125.1 Streptomyces sp. H39-C1 | reverse complement strand
ATACACCGCAACACGTTCCAAGGGAAGCTACTCCACCGCCGCTGACCTCCTCAGCGCCATCGCAGAACACGAAGGCAACCGGGACGCACCGATATCGCCACGTTGAATCTTTACGACTCCACTACGCCCGCAACTTGCTGAGCAAGGTCCCCAAGTCGGCCCAGCCGTGGGTGGCCACCTTGTTGCGGACGGTCTTCGAACAACCCGACGCCGACGCCGTCCGCCATCAGATGGCGTCGGTCATCACCACCCTCGACGACAAGTTCCCTGCCGCAGCGGAGCACTTGGATGCCGCCCGGGAGGACCTACTGGCGTTCACCGCGTTCCCACGCGTGGTCTGGAAGTCGATCTGGTCAAACAATCCGCAGGAGCGGCTGAACAAGGAGATCCGCCGCCGCACCGATGTCGTGGGCATCTTCCCCGACCGGCCCGCGATCCTGCGGCTGATCGGTGCGGTCCTGGCCGAGCAGACCGACGAGTGGATCGAGGCCCGGCGCTACATCGGCAGCGAGATCCTCGCCCGCTGCCGACTCCACCCGATCGAGGGAGAAGCCACCGACGAGATGAGCACGACAGCCCTGACCGCCTAACCTGAAAACGAGTCACCGATTGGCCGTCGATACACCACGCCAACGGACGTGACCGCGGGATCCAAGCCCCTGTTCTTTGCCCAGGAACAGACGATCGCACTGTCGTAGGTGGCGTACGGATGCTGGGTAGCCGTCCCGCGCCGCGACTGCGAGCGAGGAGCAGCCTGGACCGGGTGGCCTGCCGGATGGCCCGGGCACTTCACCGTGCCTCGGTACGGGCGCGTGCCATGCGCGATGGAATGCGCGTGACGGGCTGGCTCACCAGAGGTCGCCTCATGCGAGCTTCCGTCAATGGGTGACGCGCTATCGGGGCCGGCCATTGCGAGCTCCGCGTGAAGGGGAGCCGGTACCGGCTCCGGCCAGGTCTCCGTAGCGGCAGGGGAGGGGCGGCTTGCCGGGACCAGGTCGCGGCCCGTCTTTGTGTTCAATGTCGGCGGTCGTGGCAGAGTCCTGGTGTGCGGCTAGTTGAGTCCCGGCTGATGGCCACCAGAAATCCAGGTGGATGGCCCTCCGACCTGTAATGTTCCTGATCGCTTCCTTATCTGAAGGAGAACCCTCCGTCCGGTTTGCTGGTGTTTGCGAAGCATCAGCGAACCGGTCGAAGAGGTCCTGTGACGAAGTCTGACAGAGAGATCATGGAAATATTCGAGGCGTACGACCTGACCGAGACGGTCTGGTCGGCAGCCACCCTGACAGGACACGACCCGAAGACGGTCAAACGCTATGTCGAGGCCCGAGACAGCGGGCGCAACCCGTACGAGCGCGAGCCGCGGCCGAAGATGATCGACGCTTTCCTGGAGAAGATCGAGGAGTGGGTCGAGCAGTCCAAGGCGACGATCCGTGCCGACGTGGTTCACGACAAGCTCGTGAAGATGGGCTACCCGGGCAGCGCCCGCTCGACCCGGCGGGCGGTGAACGCGTCAAAGACCGCGTGGAAGGCCGGCAAGCGGCGGACCTACCGTCCGTGGATCCCCGAGCCGGGCCGGTGGCTGCAGTTCGACTGGGGAGAGGGGGTGGTCGCCTTGAACTGACCCCTCACTCTCAGGAACACCACGAGCTGTCCTCTGACCAGCGGTCTTGACCGGTCGCGAACTGGTATCTCTTGGCGTGACATCAACCGCTGCCAGCGGCCTGCCCTCGGAGGAACCCATGTCCTTGTCGCCCGGCCACCTTGCTGTCGAGCAGGAGGATCTACCGCGGCTTCGCGAACTCCTGGACTGCGGATATGACGTGGAGGACGACAGAGGTGACGGCTGGACCCTGTTGCGGCACGCCATCGACGTCGAAATAGACGGCCACGTCCAAAGCGGCGACCCACTCCACGTGGACGTCACCGCCTTCCTGCTGGCCCGAGGCGCCGACCCGCTCCGGGACGCCAACGGCATCCCGCCCGCCGAAGAGGCAGAAACGCGCGGCCACTGGCTGGCCGCTGAACTCATCCGGGCCTGGACGTCCCGGCGGGCTGGAGCCTGACCCCAGCCGGCCCCGAAACAACCGCACCAACCAAGATCGTGGGGTAATCGGGTCAAGACCGTTCAGAGGACGCTGGCCACCGGCATGGATTTCTGATGGCCACCAGCCTGGACTCTCGACGACCGCCCACCTGGGCATCTCAATGACCGTTGACATCAAGGGGGCTACTGAGGCGCAGCCTGCCGTCAGCAGTACTGCGGCGAGCGTGAGCGGAATGTATCGGCGCATCCGCCCACGGTTTCGCATCGAGGGCGAGACGAGTTCACCCGGTGGGCCATGGAGTTCGACGCGATCGACGCCGACACCGCAGCGGCAGGCGGCAGGGGGAGGGCGTCCCGACCCTGGGTGTTCCGCACGGGCCCTCGAGCTTGTTGTTGCCGTGGCCGAACCCCGGCCGGGGCCGGGGCTTGAGGTAGCCGAACCGGCCGAACCCTGCGGGCCAGCGACAAGGGCAGCGTCTTCAGGTGCCGACGCTCCAGGACAGGGTGGCGGTGCAGGTGCCCTGGGCGTAGGTGGCGGTGATGTCAAGGGTCTTGGCGTTATTGGGGGCTGTCCCTTTGATCTTGTGGGTGTTCGTGCCGGTGAGGGTGCCGTCGGCGATGGTCTTGCCGTCAATGGTCAGGGCCCACTGCACGTTGGGACGGCAGCCTTTCGCGGGTTCGACGCTGAGGTGGCCAGGCATGGTGCTTGCTTGGTCGGTCAGCTTGAAGTGGGCCCGGACGGACCGGTTGCCGCCCACCGTCCAGGTGTAGGTGGTGGTGCTCTCGCCGAAAGCGCCGGTACCGGACTGGTAGATAGCGGGCTGACTGCCCGATACATAGGTGGCGGGGCCCGGCGGAGCTGGGAGCAGGACCAGGAACAGAGCGAAGAGGGCGGTTACCGCAACACACGCGGCGAACCCTCGCACGATGAGCTTGGCCTCTCCCGGCCCGCGGCCGGCTTGCGATCCTGTGGCGCGGGACTGCGGCGTGCCGGCGGTGGATCCGGGTCCGGCTGTGCCGGATACCGCCAGAAAGGACGGGGGCTCGCAGGTGTCCGGGTCGGCGGTTCCGTCCTTCGCGGCCCGCGGGCCGACGCTCTGGGGTGCCTCCCCACGGACGGCTGGGCCCGGGGGACAGGTGTGGCCGGTACCAAAACGGGCGTCCGGGAGCCGAACGGATCGGTAAGGCGGCACGGTCGACTGGTCGGTGTCCTGCACCACACGTGCATCCAGACCAGTGCCTTCGGGCGGCTTCACCGGGCTGCCGGGCCGGCCGGCGTCATGCCCCGGTGGCGCATCAAGGGCTGCCATCGCGGCGTCGCTGTCCCCGTTCGGGCCTGGCGGCGGATGTCCCTTTGAGCTGGGGATATGGATTGCTTCAGGTCGTGCGTCAATCCAGGCGGGTTCGCCGGCGCCCAGTTCCTCGTGCTGGACGAGAGCTCGGCTGACGATGTCGTCGAGGTCGGCGTTGAGTGCGCGCTCGGCAATGAACGAGGTCAGTTGAGCGTCCTGGCGTACCGCGTTCTGCCGCGCCGCACGCAGTTGCGCCTGGGCCTGGCGCAACTCCTCCTCCAGGCGGCTGATGGTCTGCTGCGCCTGTTCCTGCTCGGTGCAGACCGCGGCGCCGAGCGCGTCTGCACGCTCTTGCTGTGCCGCAAGCACGCGGGTGGCTTCCTCCCGGGCGGCCTCCGCTTCGGCCAGGGCTACGGCGGCTTGGCCGCGAGCGGCATCGGCGTCGCCGAGCGCCGAGCGGGCTGCGGCGTGGCCGGCCTGGGCCTGATCACGCCAGTGGGTCTCCCGGACCCGAAGGGCCGCTTTGAGCGCCGCTGCTTGTTCAGCGGCGATCTGCAAGGTCTCGCAGGCCTGCGCGAGCCGCTCCAGCAACAACGCTTCCCGCTCCTGCCAAGCCTCCCGCTCCGTCGCCGACTCCTTCCGGGCTTCCTCTTTCTCCCGCAGGTGCCATTCCGCTTGTTCCTGCCAGTGCTCGACCTGCGCTCGAGCCGTGGCCACGTCCTGACGCAGCCTGGCCACCTCAGCGGAAACACCGTCCAGCGCCTGCCTCATCCGCTGCTCCCGCACGCGCAGCCGGTCCACTTCCTGCCCAGCCGCCCGCAGCGCCCGCCGCAGAACAGCTTGTGCCCGCAGCACACGCTTGACCCGCTCGTCCGCCCGTACCGCCCGGCACTTGTCCCTCATCAAATCCTTTTCGAGCCAGATGATCTGCTGCTGCTGAAAACCCACCAGCAAACGCGCACTGGCATACCCGTCGACTACTGCGTACACCGCGTACACGTCCGGCAGACGCTCTCGCAGGGCCAGCTTGTACGCCGCCCACAGCTCCTCCACGTCGTGACGCTGTGGCACGCCACGCTCCTCCTCAAGAACCCGTAGGAGATCGAAAACAACATCCCGCGTGGGCACCAACCGGCCCTGGATCATCCGCTGCACCGAGGCCTCGCTACGCCCCGACCGCAACGCACCCAGCCGCTTCGCTCCCGCGGCTCCGGGCTTGTCGTCCGTTGCTTCAGGCGGTGCCGTTTCCAGCAGACGCTGGGCGATGTCCTTCAGCGTCAGCGGCCGATCACCGCTCTTCAGCGGATCGAAGACGACACGGCGCACGGTGGTCGTCCAGCTGAACACCGGTTCGGGCAGGCCCTCGTCAATAGGCTCCACAGGCCGTCCGGGACGCGCCATGTTCATTC
Source organism: Streptomyces sp. H39-C1 (assembly GCF_027158125.1). Lineage (NCBI taxonomy): Bacteria > Bacillati > Actinomycetota > Actinomycetes > Kitasatosporales > Streptomycetaceae > Streptomyces > Streptomyces sp. H39-C1. Next base: position 32,084 of record NZ_JAPVLS010000089.1, on the reverse strand, counting down.
CCCCCCTGGAGTAATTCCTGGTCACGTTCTGCATCAATTGTGGTTCCGGAACCGTGGAGCGCAGACCAACCGACCACGGACACAGGAGCCCACCATGGCGCGCCCCACACCTGCTACGCAGGTCAACCGTCAATCCCGCCGCAGCCGCACCGCCGGGGTGCGGACTGATGTTCGTCTTCTGAGTTGGCTGACCACCTTGACCGGACTGCTGTCCGTCATCGCGGTGGTCATTCTGACTCTGACCGACCACGGCGAGGCCGCCGTGGCGGTCGGTGTCATCGGTGGGGCCATGGGCACCGCCGGCGGCATCCAGGTGACCGTTAACATCCGCCGATAACTGAAGGGTCGTCAGCAGCCCCCGGGTACGACCGGCACCACCTTGTCAGCGAACCGCTGGGGGAACGACAGATGTATATGCCCCCGTGAGACTGCGGACGGTGGTGCGGGGCGTGGTGGCACTGCGCGCGATGAGCGTCAACGCCGCCGTCGTCGCGTTCACCCAGGGCGGCATCGGTGATATCACCTCCTGGCGGGCCGCAGCTCCCACGCGCTGGCCACCTCGGCCAGGCGACACGTGCGTGCACAGGGGGTGCTGCGCGCGAAGGAGGCCGGGCCACCGTTGCGGATGCTGGAGATCGACAGGAACTCCGAGCCGGTGCAGCGCGTCGCAAAACTCCCGCCTACGCCGCCTGCTACCGCCGCCCGTGTCAACGACCTGGCCACGCCACGCACTTAAACTTCGTGCCGCCGGGCCGAGGATGCCGAGACCGTGCCGTGCTGGCACAGCGGCCGCATGTCGGCGCGCTGCTGCTTGGTGCCGAACGCCATCCAGGCGGTGACGGGAGGGGTGCCTGCCTCAGTCGCGCCGGATGTCATCCCCTGCCGCCCGCCGCCGGCTCACCCGGCGGCGGGGTGTCTGGGTCGGGTAGGGCTGGGCCTTGTGTTGCAGGCGGTTCGCGGGCGTAGGCAGCACCCAGCCCAGCGCCCGGCGGTGGTCCGTCACCAGCAGGATGCCGAGGACCAGGGCCAGGACGACGTCGCGGATTCCCTTGATGATCAGGAAGCCGCCGCCGTCGCCGGACGGCCAGCTCGGGAGGCCGAAGCCCGGGGCCGTCGTCTCCGGGCTCAGGATGAACTCCGTCCCGAACCAGAGGATGAAGAGGATGAAGGCGGCGGCCAGGACGGTGTTGATCTTCTTTAGCGACATCGTTCTTCCCCTTGCGAGTCTTCGTGAGCTGCGGCTGACGACCGGGCGGGTGAGCCCGTGGGCTCAGGTGAGGGCAGTGACCAGCAGGGCGAAGGCGGCGATGATGACGGCGACGCGGATGTAGTGGAGACGCTCCCAGCGGTTCAGCTGCTGCTTCCAGTCGGCGGGCCGGTTGTCAACGGTCCATGTCTTGTTCCGGTTGTTGATCGGAACGAGCAGCAGAAGCGACATGGCCACGCTGAGGATCAGAAGCGTCCCGGCGGTGACGACGAGGCCGGTGTCCTGGTGGTCCCACCCGGCGAAAGCCCAGATGCCGACCAGGACGAGCGAGCCGATGTACCAGAACGGCATCACGGCGCCGAGCATCCGGCCCCCGTGGGCGTGGCCGAGTTGGCCGCTGTCCTCCGGGAGGGCGTTGAGGATCGGGCCCATGACGAAGGCGACGCAGAACTCCACCCCCACCATCACGCCGACGATCACGGTGGTGACGACCTCGAGTGCGTTGAGCATGATGACCCTCTTGGCATCTAGTGCTGCTAGCTGACGAGTCAACGCTAGTACTGCTGCCGCTCTCTTGTCTAGCAGTGCTAGCATCGAATCATGTCGGTACAGGAACGCAAGGAACGCGAACGGGCGGAGCGCGAGCGCCTCATCGTGGCGACAGCCCGTGAACTCGCCGAGCAGCAGGGCTGGGACGCGGTCACCACCCGCCGGCTCGCCGAACGCATCGAGTACAGCCAGCCCGTCCTCTACAGCCATTTCCGCGGCAAGCGCGAGATCATCGGCGCCGTCGCCCTCCAGGGCGCCACCGAGCTGGCCGCGGCGGTGCGGGCCGCGACCGCCGCCGTGGACGGCCCGCGCGAGCGGGTCGCCGCCCTCGCGCGCTCCTACCTCGCCTTCGCCGCACGCAACCCGGCGGTATACGACGCGATCTTCCAGCTCGACGGCGGTCTGGCGTACGCACAGGAGGACACCCCGGCACCTCTCAAGGACGCTTTCGCCGCGCTGCTGGAGTGCCTCGGAGAGGTCGCCGGGGACGGCGTCGACTCGGGGCTGTTCACCGAGGTGTTCTGGGCGTCCCTGCACGGGGTGGCGACCCTGACCCGGTCGGGACGGCTGCCGCCGGAGCACACCGAGCCGAGGGTGGAGCTGCTGGTGGACCGGCTCGCCATCGCCATGGTCTGACACACCATCCCGGCGGGCACGCGGCCGGGGCCCTCGGGCCCCGCCGCTGCCTGCCTGCGGCATCGCCGGGATGACGTTTCCCCCGAAGAACTCGCGAGTTGCTGCCTCTACGCGTTGTTACGGCCAAGGTCGCAGTGCGCCGCCTCGTCGAGGTCGCTGTGACGGGGCTGCGCGGCGGCCACTGACGCATGCTCGCCATCATGTTTCCACGGCTGAATTCAGTACTTGTGACTGCTTGGTGGCGCGCCACGCGAAGGCGGCGCGGCTTCGCCTTTGAGCGCATGGCTATGTAGGTGAGTAGGGGAGGTGTTTGTCGTTCAGTGCGGAAGGCGGCTTCGTATTGAGAAGGGTGATGTCCTTGCAGTGGGACGATCGGTGTGCTTCTCCCGCTGGGGGTCCGAATGCACATATCGACGAGCAAGGTCGAGCTGTACGCGGCGATCCGCCGTGACCAGCGTGCCGGCCTGTCGATGCGCGCTCTGGAGCGCAAGTACGGGGCGACCTGGCGGACGATCCGCAAGGCCCTGGACTCGAACTGGCCTGAGCCCCGGAAGAAGCAGGCACCGCGTCCGACCAGGCTGGACCCGTATAAGCCGGTGATCGATGGAATGCTGGAGGCAGACCTCGACGCGCCGCCGAAGCAGAAGCACACCGTGAAGAGGATCTTCGACCGGCTGCTGGACGAGCACGCGGCGGCCGGGATCTCCTACCAGATGGTCCGCGCCTACGTCGCTGTGCGGCGCAAGGAGATCCGGTGGGAGGCCGGACCCGGGCCGGAGGAGATGTTCGGCCCGCAGTCCCACATGCCGGGGGACGAAGCGGAGGTCGACTTCGGTGATGTCCACATCGTGCTGGCGGGGGTGCCCACCCGTTGTTACTTGTTCTCGCTGCGGCTGTCGTACTCCGGCAAGGCGCTGCACAGACCCGTTGACCGCACTATCGGCGTGTCCTACGCGTCGGCGTGGTGAGGGCGAGGAGTCTCCGTTCGGGATGTTCCCGAGGCGCAGGAGCTTGTCCCGGAGGGACAGTCGGAACAGCACCGCCAGGACGACGATCATGATGGGGCCGCCGACGAATTCCGCCGCGGTGAACTGCGCGGCGTGGCCCTCCACGGAGCCGGCCAGTCCGCGGTCGGCCTGCTGGCGGGCAATCGTGGAGTTCACCTTCGGCGGTATCGGCCTGATCCCCGACCAGGCCGACGCGAAGCTCCCCATGGAGGGCGTCACCTGGAACTACACGACGTTCCTCAACATCGCCTTCCTCATCCTGGCCGGCGCCCTCCTCATCCGGTTCCTGCGCGCTGGACAGCGGCAGGATGCTCACGCCGCCGTCCGGCCGGCGCGGCGAAGTTGACGGTCATCAAGATCGCGTCTGGTGTGTGGCGGCGGGCCGACCGTACGGAGCGTGACGTCACAATGTGATGCCTCTATGTCACGCCTTCTTGGTGACAGCACAACCGCTGAGGAGGCCATCATGCCGCGCACATGCAAGGACGAGGCTCCGCTCCTCGTCGACGCACCAGTCATCCAGGGCCGGTACATCGAGCTTGACGACTACACGGTCTCCTTCGAGACCTTTCCCGGCGACGCGGACGGCACGGAGGCGTTTCGCGGGTTGCCCGACGACCGGTGCCAGTGCCCGCACTGGGGCATGGTGTTCTCCGGCCGGCTCCTGCTCCGCTACCGTGACCGCACCGAGACCTACGAAGCCGGCGACGTCTACTATGCCCCGCCCGGCCACGTGCCCGTCGTGACGGCGGGGACCGAGACCGTCGACTTCAGCCCGTCCAAGGAGTTCCGGCAGACGATGGCGGTCGTGGCCGCCAACATGGCCGCCTCGGGAGGTACGCGATGAGTACCACGCAGCGAACCGTTGAGACCACGGCCCGCGAGCTGGCCGACCGGCTCGTCACCTTTCTCGAGACCGGGATCCCGCCGGCGGGCCTGTTCACGCCGGACGCGTTCTGCGACTTCACGCTGCCGCGGTGGCGCCTGCAGGCACAGGGAATCAGCGATCTCGTCGCGCTGCGCAAGGCCGGGCACCCCGCCGCCGGCCGGGTGTCCCGGTCCCGGTACGACGCCACGGCAACGGGCTTCGTTTTGGAAGTCGAGGAACAGTGGGAGCAGGACGGCGAATCCTGGTACTGCCGGGAGCTGTTCCGCGCCGACGTGGCTGACGGGTCGATCTCGCAGCTCTCCGTGTACTGCACTGGCGACTGGGATCGAGCCCGCGTCGCGGAACACGCCAGGTCCGTGCGGCTGCACAGACCGTGACCGCGGGCCGGACCGCAGTATGATCTGGCCATGGAGCCTGCGGCCGGCACGGTCGCCGCCGCCCGAGCGGCACTGCTGGCGGCCTACTACGAGGCCCGCGACAACGGCGACGCCGAACTCATGGCTGCGGCGGCACTGAGACTGCCGTCGAGTCAGTACTTCGGCACACATCCGGGTCACGTGCCTGCCTTGATCCACGAGGCGTACACCGTGGCGGTCGAGCCGGCGAGCCGATGCCGGCTCGCCGCCGCGCTCGCGCGGGCGTGGGCCTACGGAGGCGAGACCCAGCGAGCGGTGGCATTCGCCCGGGAAGCAGTCGCGCTCGCCGACCGCCTCGGCGATCCCGAGGTCGTCGCCGACGCCCTCGACGCCGCGCTGCTCGCCAGTTGGGGGCCCGACGACTTCGCCGAACGGCTGGCTCTCTCGGCGCGACTGGCCGACGCCGCGGCCCATCTCACCGAACCCGCGCAGCGGCTGACCGCTCATCTGTGGCGTCTGACCACCGCGTGGGAATGCCTTGACGTGGTCGCTGTGCAGCGCCAGCTTCGGGCGCTCGACATGATCGCCGAGGAGTCGGGCTCGGCCCGCGCCGCCTTCTTCGCCGCGTCCCGCCGGGCCATGTACGCCCTTGCCACCGGCGACATCGACACAGCCGATCGGCTCATCCCGATCACCCACGACCTCGGAGGCCAGGCCGCCGAGCCCGACCGGGAGGCGGTCGTGCACAGCCTCGTCGCCGCCCGGGCACGACACGTCGGTGACGCCGAGACGCTGCGGAGCGAGGCCGCCGCGTTCGAGGCATACGGCTCCAGCGAGGGAGTGCCCTCGGTGTCCGCCGAAGCCGCGGTGTTCTGGCTCGCCGCAGACGAACCCAACCGCGCGGAGCAGCTGCTGCACCAGCTCGCCGGCGCCGGGCTGGCGACTGTGCCCCGCGATGTCGACTTCCTACTCACCGTCACTTCGCTCGTCGATGTCGCCGCCGCGCTGCACAGCGATGAGATCGTCGCCGACGGCGCCCGCCTGCTGGAACCCTTTGCCGGCCGAGCGGTACTCAACGCCGGCGCGGTGACCTTCCACGGCGTGGTCGACGACTACCTCCATCGCGCCGAACAAGTACTCGGCAGACCCGACACGACGCGGTGGCGCCACAACGCGGCATCCGCCTACCAGCGGATCGGAGCCGCCTGGTGGCGGGACCGGCTCATCGCTCCCGCGGCGGCGACACCTACAACCCCTCCCGTCACCGTGCACCTGCACCGAGACGGCGAACTCGGCTGGGTCGTCGGCACCAACGGCACGAAGATCGTGCTGTCAGACCTCAAGGGACTCTTCTACCTGCGTGAACTCCTCCGCAGCCCAGGCGTCGAATTGAGCGTGCTCGACCTGTCCGCCGCAGCACCGGGTCATGCCGGAGTCGTCACGGAATCGGACACAGCCGAAATCATCGACAAACAGGCCCTGGTGGCCTACCACCACCGGCTGCGTGATATCGACGCTGAGCTGGACGAAGCCGAGTCGTGGACCGACCACGCCAGACTCGACCGGCTGCGCCTCGAACGCGAGGCCCTACTCGCCGAGGTCCGCACTGCTACCGGCCTCGGCGGTCGACGCCGACGCTTCACCTCAGCGCACGAGCGAGCCAGAATCGCCGTGCGCAAGGCGATCGCGTCGACCCTCGACCGCATCGACCACCACGACGCCCAACTCGCCCGGCTACTGCGCGACACCATTCACACGGGAGCGTCCTGTCGCTATGACCCGGACCCTTCGCGGCCGGTGAGCTGGCTGCTCGACACCCCGAAATCCGAAGAGTAATTGTTTTTCGGCGGGCTAATATTGAATGCTCTGGTTGGCGTGGAAGAAGTTGTCCGGGTCGTATGCGAACTTGATCCACGGGAGCCGATAGTGGTGGCCCGGCCAGAGTTGAGGCCCGGATCAGCCCTGTGATCTTGCATCGCCGAACATTTCGCGGCCCGTCCGCCGTCCCGGTGGACGGGCCGCGCCTGATCTGTAACGCCGGCGACTTCACGCGCTACGACGTCCACGCCATACGCGAACAGGTCGATCGACCTGGTCCGCTACCGACTCTTCGGCAGTGAGCATTTTCAGCGTGGCCACTGATCGGGTGACGGAGGCAGGGCGAGGTCCGCGACGGACAGGGCTACCGTGCCGTCGAGCTGTCCGGCAGAGCGCTGAGGCTGTTCAGCACTACGGCAGCGTGCGGGGCCGGCAGCCGCAAGGCCGACCACGTCGGCGGGGCCTCGGGGTTCGCCGTCTCCCCGGCGGTTTCTGCTGCTGCGGCCTTCAACGGGCGGGCGGCCAGTTCCGTGAATGCCAGCGGATTCGGGCCTGTTGCACGACGGTGTCGTGCCGGTCATCACCCAGTACGGAGACGCTCTCGCGGGCAAGGTCATCGTCGACATCAGCAATCCCTTCAATTCCACGTTCGACGGGCTGGCCCACCGCGGGGAGACCTCGATCGCGCAGGAAGTCGCCAAGGCGGCCCCGGCCGGCGCCAGCGTGGTGAAGGCGTTCAACACCATCTTCCGCCATGTCCTGGAGAAGGGTCGGCCCGACGTCTTCTTCGCTGGCGATAATGCGCAGGCCAAGGCAAGTGTGGAGGCGTTCATCGAGAGCCTCGGGCTGCGCCCTCTGGACGTCGGCGGCCTGAAAATGGCGCACTGGCTGGAAGGAGCTGGGGGTCACGGTGGGCCTCGCCAACCACGGGGTGGGGAACTTGGACTTCGCCCTCAGTATCACCCAACTTCCCGTCTGAGCGAACGGTTCACGGATCACCGAAGGACTCGCCAATGAAGCCTGGCTTCACACTTCCCATACGCGGGCACGCTGTTGAGGGAGGTGTTCGAAGTCTCAACCCGCCGACACGGGAGTCCTGTTGGTTCCCTATCCCGCCGCACTCGACCTCCCGCACACCCTGGTGGAGTGGGTCACGATGCTCATCGTCACCCGTGAGGGTGACAGGCGCTGCATACTCCCGCCGCACCGTCGCGCACTCGTCGCGCTGGTGTACCTGCACCGCCACGACACCCTCGCCCGGATCGCGGCCGGCTTCGGGATATCCGTCGGCATCGCCCACGCCTAAGTCACCACCGTCACGGGCCTGCTCGCCGACCGGGCCCCGGGCCTGCTGAAGACGCTGCGCGAGCACGATCCCGAGTTCGTCCTTCTGGACGGCACCCTCGCCGAGTGCTACCGCGTCGGCGGCAGCCGCGCCGAATGCTCCGCCAAGCACCGCCGCCACCACGTGAACCTCCAGGTCGTCACCGACCCGATCGGCGAGGTTCTGTGGATCTCGCCCGCGCTGCCGGGCCCCACCCACGACCTGACCGCGGCCCGCACCCACAAGTTCATCCGGATCTGCGAACGCCAGGGCGTCCCCGTCCCCGTCCTCGCCGACCGCGCCTGCACCGGTGCGGCCTGCACGTCACCACTGGCCTGAGACGTCCGCCCGGCGGGGAACTCACCCCACGCAGCGCACCGTGAACCGCGCCCTCGCCCAGGCTCGAGCAAGGGCACCCTTCCCGGTCTGAGAGGATTACCGGGACCGTATTAAAGACAAGCGCGGGGGAGGGGAACATGATCGTTCTGGTACTGCTCGGCGTCCTGGCGCTCGCGGTCGGCGGGTGCGCATGCGTGGTGTGGGCGGAGCGTGGCGGGCCCCGCTGGGTCCGTGTCGTGGCGTTCGTGACGCTCACCGCCGGCGAGGTGCTGCGTCGCTCCGGGAAAAGCCGGCGCGGGAGCGTGAACCAATCCAGCGGCAGCGGCGTTGGCGACTAGGGCGTGTAGCGAAAGTGCTGCTCACAGCTACTCGTAGAGACCTGTGACCAGCAAGGTCGCTTCTCGGGCGGCAAGTGGCCGGTCAGTTCACCAGCAGGTCGATCACGCCCGTCAGGTCCTCCTCGCCGCTGCCCTCGGCCAGGCGGCGGCGCATCAGCTCGAAGTAGGGGCTGAGCAGTTCCGGGCTGACCCCCTGCTGCTCGGCGGTGCTCAGGAAGGTCGGCGTGCCAACCACCTGCATAGCTAGGTTGGAGACGACACCCTTGGTGTAGTCACCGCTCCGCAGCTGGTTGGCCGTTTGGTGAACTGCCGGGGCCATCGCGACGAGCCAGTCGGCGAGCAACGGGGCGAGCGCCTCGGGGTCGATGTCCTCGTTGCGGATCAGAGCGAAGGCGTGCGCGGACCCGGCGAACATCCCGTACATGGCGCTGAGCAGAGCCACGTCGTGCAGGGCCGCGAAGCCCGCGTTCTCGCCGACGTAGGTAGTGCCAACCGGGACGCCCAGGGTCTGCTTGTGTCGCTCGAACAGCTCTGGCGAGCCGCTGTAGAAGACGTAGCCGCCAGCTTCCGGGACGCCGATCATTGGAGGGACGGCCATGATCCCGCCGTCCAGGTAGCGGGCGCCGCGCTCGCGGGCCCACTCGGCGCGGGCGCGGGCCTGGGCAGGGGTGCTGGTGGTCAGGTTGACCAGGTCCCTGTCGACCAGGTCGGTGCCGGCCAGCACCCCGTCGACCGAGGTGTCGTCCAACAGGCAAACGACGACCAGGGTGTTCGCTGCGACCGCCTCAGCGGCGGTGTCCGCGACCCTTGCCCCCTCAGCGGCGAGCGCCGTGGCGCGGGCCGGGGTGCGGTTCCAGACGGTCAGCGGGTGGCCGGCGGCAAGCCAGGTACGGGCCAGCGCGGTGCCCATCACGCCGAGGCCCAGCAGTGTGACGGGAGTCTTCTCAACAGTGTTCTGTGCCATGCCGACTAGGCTGGCCACAAGTCCGGGGGTGATCAAGTACGCACTTGACAGTGGGTGGTTACCCCGGGGTGAGCGAGCACGTCGGAAGGGTGGGGCATGACAAGGCTGAACCGGCCGGGCACGCCAGACGGACACGTCTGCGGGATCGACACCGCGATGGAGGTGATCGGCGGCAAGTGGAAGGTGCTGATTCTCTGGGCGCTCCACGAACATCCCTGCCGTCGCTTCGGCGAGCTGCGTCGACTGCTTCCGGGGATCACCGAGAAGGTGCTGGCCTCTCACCTGCGTGAGCTGGAAGCGGACGGTGTCGTGCACCGTGTCTCCTACGACGAGGTGCCGCCCCGCGTCGAGTACTCACTGACCGAGGACGGCAAGCGCCTCAACGACGCACTCCAGCCGCTGGCCGCCTGGGGTCGCGAGCGGCCGATCAGTCGAGGGCTGGAGGAGACGGCAGGCCAGTGCCTGTAGTGAACGATCCGGGATGAAACAACGGGACGGAACACCCTCTCCCCTCTGAGGGGGTGCGACGACTTGCACGCCGTACGCCGTGGAGAACCACACCGGGGTCCGTCCGGCCTGCGGCAGGGTGATGCGGTCGACCAGCCCCTCAACGCCCAGCCGGGCCAGCCGCCGCCGGGTCTGCCCGATACGCGCAGAGGGAGCGATCACCCGGTGCATCTGCTCGGTGGTGACCAATCCGGTACTGCGCCACTGCGCCAGCACCCCCAGCGGGGCTTTTCAGCCATGCCCCTATAACGTCGCGGCTCGGAAAGGTACTTCCGTACAGGAGGACCCGTCTGACATCTTGCATTCACCACTCGTTTCGTACGGCCCGGCCGGTGCCCTCAGCACGACCGGGCCGTCTCCGGAGGACGCATTGATACCCCACATATCCAGCCGCCCCAGACGCACGCTGGTGCTGGCGGCCACGCTCGGCGCCGCCCTCGCGTTCGGCGCCCCGGGCGCCCTCGCGGGCTCCCTCCCCGTCGCCCCCTCCACCGCGCCGGCCGCCAAGGCCCACGCTCCGGCCGCCGTGCCGGCTTCCCAGAGTGCGGCCTGGGTGGCCGGCACGCGTGCCTACCTCGTGATCACCGCCCCCGGTGACAGTTCGGCGGTCCGCTCCGCGATCGCGGCCAACGGCGGCACCGTCTTCTCGAACTACGACGCCATCGGCGTGATCGTCGCCCACTCGGCGTCCAGCGGATTCGCCGCCACCATGCGCGGCGTCGCCGGCGTGCAGCAGGTCGGCGCCACGCGCACCTCGGACGTCCCAGCCGACGCCTACAACCCGGCGCTCCCGGCCAATCCGGCTCAGGCCTCGACCCCGGCCGGAGAACCGGTCCGGGCCGACATGAGCCAGATCAAGGCCGACCAGGCCTGGGCCGTGAACCTGGGCTCCGCCTCAGTCAAGGTCGGCATCCTGGACACCGGTGTGGACGACCAGCACCAGGACCTGGCGCCCAACTTCGACGCGGCCGACTCGGTCTCCTGCGCCTACGGCAAGCCCGACACCCGTGCCGGCGCCTGGCGGGACGTCGACACGCACGGCACCCACGTAGCGGGCACCATCGCCGCGGCCAAGAACGGCAAGGGCGTCGTCGGCGTCGCCCCCGGGGTGACGATCTCCGCGGTCCGGGTCGCCGAGCCGGGCAACTCCTTCTTCTTCGCCGAGAACACCATCTGCGGCTTCGTCTGGGCCGGTGACCACGGCTTCAAGGTCACCAATAACAGCTATTACACGGACCCGTGGCAGTTCAACTGCCCGGACAACATCGACCAGGCCGCCATCATCGAGGGCGTCAAGCGCGCCCAGGAGTACGCCGAGGGCAAGGGCTCCCTCCAGATCGCCGCCGCGGGCAACGAGAACTACGATCTCGCCCACAAGACGACCGACTCCGCGAGCCCGAACGACTCGACACCGGTCACCCGCACCATCACCAACGCCTGCCTCGACATCCCGACCGAGCTGCCGGGCGTGGTCACGGTCGCGGCCAACGGCACGGGCGTCACCAAGGCCTCGTTCTCCAACTACGGCCAGAGCGTCATCGACGTCGCGGCGCCGGGCAGCAACGTGTACTCCACCGTCCCCGGCGGCGGCTACGGCAGCAAGAGCGGCACCTCGATGGCCACCCCGCACGTCGTCGGCGTGGCGGCACTCATCGCCAGCGCCAACCCGGGCATCACCCCGGCGCAGATCCGCGCCAAGCTGGCCGCCCAGGCCAACGACATCGCCTGCCCCTCGGACGGCCGCTGCACGGGCACGACGGCCAACAACTCGTTCTTCGGCGAGGGACAGGCCGACGCCCTCAAGGCCGTCGGGACCACCCCGCCGCCCGGCAAGTACTTCGAGAACCTCGCGGACTTCTCCATCAACGACAACGCGACCGTGGAGAGCCCGATCGCCGTCACCGGCGTGACCGGCAACGCCCCAGCCACCCTCAAGGTGGGTGTGGACATCAAGCACACCTACATCGGTGACCTGAAGGTCGACCTGGTGGCGCCGGACGGCAGCGTCTACACGCTGCACAACCACGCCGGCGGCAGCGCCGACAACATCGCCCAGACCTACACCGTGAACGCCTCCTCGGAGGTCGCGAACGGCACCTGGAAGCTGCGCGTCAACGACAACGCCGCCTCCGACACAGGCAAGATCGACGCCTGGAACCTGACCTTCTAGCGCAGGGCCCGGCAACGCCCGCGTACAGCACGCACTGCGCCGGCGACAGCTCCGCGGACAAGGCGGGCTGCGGTCCTTTCGGCCATGGCTGCGAACTGCTGGGCGGCAGAGGGCACATGGGCCTCGGCGGCGGTGTACGCCGCGGTCGGGGCCTGTGGGGCTCGGAAAGTCATCGCTGCACGTCAGCCCGCGTACCGGTACTCGTTGAGGATGCCCCGAGAATGCGGGTGCGCAGGAGCCTGCGGCCTTCGAGGTCGTGGACGGGGGCGGTCTGCTGATCCGCGTCGGGCGGTAGCTGTTGGCGGGCTCGGTGGGGCCGCTGTCCGTTGTAGTGCTGCTGGTAGGCGTTCAGGATTTGTCGGGCGTGGGCCTCGCACGTGATCGGAATGTGGTCGAGTACCTCGCGCCGGATACTGCCGATCACCCGTTCGCAGTGCGCGTTCATTCGAGGCGCCCGCGGGGCGCTCAAGACCACGTCCAGGTCCTCGGACTCGAAAACGGCGTCGAAGGCTGGGCCGTACTTGCCGTCGCGGTCGCGCAGCAGGAACCTCAGCGACTCCATGCGCGTGCCCAGATCGGCGGCCACGTTGCGCGCCTGCTGGGTGGCCCAGTCCCGCGTGGGATGGGCGGTGACACCGGTGAGTTGCAGGCGCGGCGTGCCGTGTTCGAGAAACGCCAGGGCATACAACCTGTGGCCCAGCGCGGTGTCCACGTGCAAGAAGTCGACCGCGACGATGCCCTCGGCCTGGGCTGCCAGGAATTGCCGCCAGGTCGGGCCGGAGCGGCACGGGCCGGGTCGATCCCCGTCGCGTGCAGGATCTCCCACACGGTGGACGCGGCGATCGGATGTCCGAGCCGTGCCAGCTCGCCCTGGATCCCCCTGTGTCCCCAACGCGGGTTCTCCCGCGCCAGCCGCAGTACGAGCTTCCTGAGCACGGCGGCAGTCCGCGGGCGACCGGTACGGCCGGGACGTGCGGAGTAGTCCCACTTCGCGGCGATCAGCGGCGGTGCCAGGCGGGGGTCACCGGGAAAACTCCGCACCAGCGGTGACGGGGTATCAGTGCGGACAGCGCCGCCGGGCCTTGGGTCAAGGCCCGTTCCAGCGCACGAACTCGGGTTCCCCGCGCAGGCTGAACGGCGGGCCGGCCAGCCCACGCAGCAGGAGTAACACGGTCAGGGCCCAGATACCGACGCGATAGAGCCAGTGCGGGCCGAGTTCCGGAGTGAAGTCGGCGAGGGCGAGCAGGCAGTAAGCCGCGCCCAGCAGACCGGACCCGACCAGTAGGCAGGCCGGTTTGGGCGGCATGCCAGCCCTCCGTAGACGAAGCGGCCCAACTCCGGATAGGAGCGGGCCGGCCAGGGAGTGAGCGCCCACACCACGTGCAGTGTGCCGACCGCGGTCAGGGCCACCGCGGCAATCATGGTCGTGCCGTCACGCCACATCGGCGTGCTCCTTGCCCTGGCGGGCCGTCACCAGGGCCAAGACGCCGATCGCGATCAGCAGCCACGCGCCGGACGCGGGCTCCAGCAGTGCGATCGGTATCCCGAGCCCCAGCAGGATCCATCCGGTCTCGACGGGTACCTTCCCGGTGCGCATCACGGATGTGCGGGTGAGGATGCCGAGGCCGAAGAGGGCTATTCCGCCGATCATGAACCAGAGGGTCGCCACACGGGCGTCGTTGCCCGCGCCCACGGTGTTCCATAGGCCGTCGGAGAAGATGCCCCGCCACCTCGAGTTGGCTGCGGCCCCCACCATGTGGACGGTGGCGCCAGCGAGAATCAGGCGGGGAACCCAACGCGCGAGCCGCGCGGACTCGGGTATGCGGGGAGTCGAACGGGCCGGGGTGCTCATTTCGGTGTGATCCTCTCTACAGTGCCAGGGGCTGGGCGGCTGCCCGCGTTGGTCATGCTGCGGACCACCAGGTGATGGAAGGGACGGATGAGATTGAAGTAGAGCGGACCGGTCCAGCGGCGGTAGCGCACGATCGTGACCACCTCGAACCTGGTGCGACCACCTGCCGACGGCCCAGCGAGGACAGCGAGATACCCGATCAGATGCGTGTCGGCTGACTCCAGGACGATGAACCGGTCCTCGGCGGCGGCGCTGACGGTGAAGAACGCGACCTTGTCGCCCGGTGTGAAGGAGATATCCTCGGGTCGCAACGGCACGCCGGCCGGGACGCCCGATTCACGCAGCCGCAGCAGCCGGGCGACGACCGCCCTGCCGCGAAACAGGGTCCTCATCCAGGCGGGCCGTCGCCCCATGGCCGCTGCGAGGAACCCGCGAAGAGTGGACTCGCACTCGGCTGCCTTCACATCGACGTGGTCGGCGTCGGCGAGCAGAGACGCCAGCTCGGGCACGGTGCCAATGAGGCTCACGGCGCACTCTCCTCGATGGCCGAGGCGTACGAGGTGGGCCGATCCAGCAGAGCGAGCATCGCCTCGTACAGGCCGCGCAGCTGCGCGCCCGGAAGCGGGGGCATCAGGTGCGCCGCCCCAATCCACATCACGTACAGAAGCGTGGCCATCTGTTCCGGTTGGGGGTGCCCGGCCTCATGGCAGAGATCGCGCAGATAGGCGATCCGAGTCGCGTCCACGCGTCCCTGGACCGAAGCCGCTTCAGGGTCCTGTTTCGCCCAGGCCCGCATGGCGATCTCCAGATCCGGACCGGTGTCCTTGATCGCCTCCACGACGAGCCGGCCCAGCCGCTCCCGCGCGGGCAGCTCGGCGAGCGCCTGCACCGCATCGATGATCGCCGTGGTGTGTTCAACCTCGAAGTGGGAGAGCAAGCCGCGCCGATACTTCGGCATCGACCCGAAGTGGTGGTAGAAGGAACCCTTTGACATGCCCATCCGCTCGCACAGCCGGTCCAGGGTCACCGCCGGGGCTCCCTGTTCGGCCAGCAACGCCAACCCCTCGGCCAGCCACGCCGGCTTTCCCGCGCTCATCATGATCCCTCACTCCATACCAGAAAGTTTGGTATGGAAAGAGTAGCAGAGGAGCTCCCTGTCCGAGTGAGCTAGCTCTGACCAGGGGACAAGCAGGCTGAACGCCAAGAACCATCAACGGTGAATCCAGATACCTCCACACAGAGGAACTGCCGCTGAGGGTTCCGGGCATGACGCTGCCGGCGGCGCACTGTCACCGAGATGCTCACCGGCGCGGGTCTGTCCCGCCTCTGGCCGCACCGCCGCGCGCACGCCTTCTTCGAGGAAATCGGAGCGGTTGTGCGTGCATGGGAAGCTGCGACGGCGTCGCTCCAAGATCACGGTTTGCAACAAGGTCGAGTTGATGTGCGGCGATCATGAGTTCGCGTTCGACGGTCTTCCCGACGTCGTAGCGGGGCGCCCGGTGAGGGTTCGAGGATCCGGTGAACGTCCGGTGCCCGTGCCGTTGGATGAACACGGGTCGGGAGAGCAGGCGGGCGCGGATGTTCCTGAACCCCGACGGAACCAAGCCGGGGTCTGCTGCTCCGCCTTGACCGGTTCTCCCAGGGACGCCGGAGGGTCTCCCGCGACTGGCCAGGCGCGCTGGAGCTGGGTGCGTCGGACATCCGATACAAGTTCTCCCCCGTATGGGGAACAGGTCATCCTGCGTGCTGATGTGCGACGACCTGCGCCTCAGCACGATGGAACGCATGCTGAAGATCGACGCGCTGCCCCAGGTTCCGCGTTGGGCTGTCCTCGCCGCCCACGCCGTACCCCTCGTTACCCTGCCGTCCGGCCTGTGGCGGATCGCCCAAGTTTCCGGGCTCCCGGTGGCCGAGCAGTCGGGCCGGAACGGCCGCGAGGTGGTGTTGGCCGTCTCGCTGACCGTGATATCCGAAGGCCTCGCCCTGCTCGCACTCGGGTTGGTGCGACCTTGGGGCGAGATGGCACCCCGCTGGCTCCCGCTCATCGGCGGGCGGCGAGTGCGTACGCTCGCGGCGGTGGTCCCGGCGCTGCTCGGGGCGGCGGCGCTGTGCACGATAGGAGGCTGGTTCGCCTGCTCCCAGGCGGCAGGCCTGATCGCGCGCGTCACGCAGACGCCAGCCCAGCAAGTGCTCCTCGTGGCTTGCTACTCTCCGCTGCTGGCCTGGGGGCCCCTCCTGGCGGCCACGACGGTCGCGTACTACCGGCGCAGGACGACCGTGCTGTAGAGCGAAGGATCCTAGGACGCGTTGCTCATTTCGCAGTCGGAGCCGATCAGGTTGACCTTCCCGGTCTTGGGGACCGTCGCTGTTTCGGCGCAGGTGAAGGTCATGGTGAGGTCCCTTGCCGTTGAGCCGACCCAGGCGCGCGCCTCGTTGTGGGGCTCGATCGTGAGGTAGCCGCCAGGCGGCGCGGATGCGATCGTCATGGAGTTCAGCAACCGGCTCCTCAGTGTCGAGGAAACGCGGGACGTCGTCATCGCTTCCGAGTAGGGCGACTCGTGCTGCCGCCTTGACTGCTGGGCCGCCCTCGCTCCAGAGCTCAACTACCCGGCCCCGGTCCGTCAGGGGGGTGGCATCGACAGGGTCCACGGGGTACGGCGGCTCGTCGGCCATCGCAGGGGGAGTGGTCCCCAAAAGCCCTACGACAAGGGACAGTGGCAACAGTGCGAGGCTGAGGTTTTGCACCACGCGCGATGCCCTTCCCGGACGGATTGTCCGGGGCTCTACTTTTCTCACGGTGACTCATCTCACTGACCGGCAGTCAATTGCTGCCAGGGGCTGTGCGTCGGCGCCGCAACCGCCTTCGCTGACCTGCTCCACGACTATTTGCGGGTGCTGGGCCCCGCCGTTGTAGTGGGGGCCACCGAGGTGTCGGGCTGACGGTAGGCAGCGATCGCGCCCTCCACGTCGCCGTGCTCCTCACGTATTTCGGCCAAACGCTGCGCGGCGTGTCCGTGGTCCTCGGGCTCCGCGTACGCGAGCAGTTCCTCGATCCGGTTGTGCGTGGCCAGCGGATCGGCGACCTGGTCGCGACTGTTGACAGAGGTGACGTGCCGGGTACGCAGCAGGGCGATCGCGTCATTGGTGCGGTCCTGGCGTTCCCGGATCGTGGTAAGCAGGGCGAGCGCAGTGTCGGCGTCGAGGCCGCGGCCGCACCACGGCGTGTCGCATCGGTGGTCGGTCGGGATCCAGGTGGTCAGCAGCGAGGCGGCGAGGAATCAGTCTTCGACGACGGGGCACAGCAGCTCGAATGCCTCGGCGCCACGGTCGTGGCGGGCGAGCAGGCGCCCCACGAAGGCGAGGGCCATCCGGTCGCCGGCCTGCGCGCACGAGGTAGACGGCGCTGGGGTCGGGCCTGATTCCGTACGCCTCGCTGAAAGCCGCGGTTCGTAGGCGGCTACCAACGCCCGCCTGCCCGCGAGCCACCTTCGAGCCTCCCTCGGCGAATGCCGGAGCGGCGTTTGCATGCGCATGGCCTTCCCCGTCTTCGCCCGCGTCGTCATCCCGATCCCGGGCGCCAAGTCGGCCGCCCAGCCCCTCGGCATCCCGGTCCGCTGCGGCGGTGTGGATGTACACCCAAGCGACGTCGTCGTCGCGGACGAGGAGGTCATGGTCGTCGTACCGGCCGCCCGCCGGGACGAGAACCTGGGCGCTGCCCGGGCGAAGCTCGCCAAGGAGGCCGGGGAGTTCCTCGACGTGTGGGAGGGGGCCCACCGAGCCCGTATCGAGAAGGCCATCGGAGAGCGGATGGACATGCCGCGCCAGGACGACTGATCGGTAGACGCCGTATTCGACTTCCGTTCACCTGTCCGTTCCCGGTGAGACGCGCGCTGCGAGCAGGCTGCTTCGGCACGGTCGAATTCACCGAGGAGACAGATGAAAAGAAGGTCGTTTGCAGCCGTGGGCCTGGCTCTGGCGCTCAGCGCGATATCGGCCACCGCCATGACGGCGAACGCGACCGCCTCCGGGGCCGGGGCCGGGGCCCGTGCGCCGTTCACGCTCGCCGTGTACGGCGACGCCCCGTACGGCACCTCGCCGACCGACACCTCCGAGTTCGACGCGACGCCGGCGTTCATCGCCAACGTCAACGCCGACCCGGACATCAGCACCGTGATCCATGTCGGCGACATCCACTCCGGCAAGCAGTACTGCACCGCCGCTTACGACCAGTCCGTCGCCGCGCTGTGGAAGACCTTCGCGGATCCGATGGTCTACACCCCCGGCGACAACGAGTGGGCCGACTGTCACAAGGCCAAGGAGGGCGGCGGCACGTACAACCCGCTCACCGGGAAGATCGACTACGTACTCGATCCGGCCACCGGCCATTCAGTGGACTACGCTTCCGGCAACCCGGCCGCGAACCTGGATCTGGTCCGCAAGACGTTCTTCCCCAAGCCGGGCCACACCCTCGGCAGCGGGACGCTGCGCGTCCTGTCGCAGGCGCAGCTGCCGAACTGGGCGCACCCCGAGGACGCCAAGTACGTGGAGAACGTGCTCTGGGTCAAAAACGGCACCCTGTTCGCGACGGTCAACGTGCCCGGCGGCTCCAACAACGACGCTGACCCCTGGTACGGCGCGCCGACGGCCTCACGGCAGCAGCTCGACGAGGCCGCCCAGCGCACCGCGGCCGACCTGCGCTGGCTGGACACCGCATTCGCACTCGCCAAGGCCGGCGGCATGTCCAGCGTCGTCGTCACCACCCAGGCCGACATGTGGGACGTAGACGGCAAGACGGCCGACCACGTGGCGAACTACGAGCCGGTCGTCTCCAGTCTCGCCAGGCACACCGCCGCCTTCGGCAAGCCGGTGCTCCTGCTCGTCGGCGACTCGCACGTCTACCGCTCGGACAACCCGCTCACCCAGGGCGCGCCTTGCACGGGTGACGAGGACGTCTGCGCGTACGACGCATGGAACAGCCACCCCGGCTACGCCGTCCCGAACTTCCACCGCATCGTCGTGCACGGAAGCACCACACCCCTGGAATGGCTGAAGCTGACCGTCACCCCAGGAGCCCACAACCCGACGACGTCCACCTCGTTCGGCCCGTTCACCTGGACCCGCATCACCGAGAGCTGAACAGCAAGCCCGGAGCTGAACAGCAAGACCAGCGGCGGCCCGAGGATTACCTCGGGCCGTCACTGCCATGCGGAGTCAAGCGGCGCGAGCCGGGCGTAGAGCCCGTACGCTGTGGGCCACACCACGCTGACACTGTTCCCGATGCACAGGGTCGCCATGTGCTCGGGCAAGGCATCGGGTACGAGCAGCGTCATGCCGTACGCGTCGAAGAGCCGTCGGATATCCAGGAGCGTTGAGAGGCAGCTTCGGATCGACAGCGTCTACGAGGGCGACTCCTACCGCAGCATCGAGCTGTTCGATCCAGACGGACAGCGTCGCAGCGAGGTGAAGACCAGCCTGGACCGCGTCGCCCGGCTGATCGAGGGAGATACCCATGGCCGCCGTGAAGCGCTCCGTCTCCTCACGGAAACGGGCGACTTCACTACGAGCCGCGATCTCACGGGCCTTCCGCCTTACAGGGTCTTCGCCATCCGGCGCGATGGGGAGCAGTTCGATCAACAAAGGATCGCTATCCATGGCGCCACCGAGGGCAGCAGGATCCGGGTGACGCTGCCCCGGGGTACGGACTGAACCGGACCGACAGTCACCCGGCCGTGCGCCTGATCGTGCTGATCCCCGACCGCCGGGACAGAGGCGTGCAAGGCGCTGGATGTAGGAGGTGGTTGTCTCCCACTGCAGGGGGGCCGCACGCCAGGAGCTGGGGTTCTGGTGCGACCCGACGCCAACGGATTTAGCACTCGTTCCGGGATGAAACACCGGGAGAAAACGACCTCGAAGAGGGAGCGTCCCGAAGCGGCGGAAACCTCGAGGGGCTGAGTACCGGTGCGGGACCCGCCGGCGGACCGGCCGTAGTAGTGATGAAGTCCCTGTAATGGGGGCGGAGCGAAGGGGCCGGGTCATCCGTGGCTGTGTTCGTTCGATCAACCAGGTGTTCCCTGGGAGGAGTCGCATGGGCGAGCCGAAGTTGGCAGAAAAGCCGTTACCCCGGGTACACCGGACCAGGCGTCCGGCACCTGACCAGGAACGAAATCCGGTCCCGAGGACGGCCGGCGTTCATGACGGGGCTCCTGGCCTACGGGTTGGCATACGGCGGCGACCGCTACTGCTCGGTGGGGCCCAGGTCCGGGGTCGGGCGCAGCTCGACGGTACGGGGGCGGTGGGCGGCGTGCAGTTCGAGCACGACGATCTCGTTGGCGCCTGCCCGCAGCACCGGCTTCGGCACGTACAGCGACCCCTGTGGGCCGCGCGACCAGTAGCGGCCCAGGGCGAAACCGTTGACCCAGGCGTTGCCCTTCGTCCAGCCGCGCAGGTGGAGGAAGGTGTCGGCCGGCTCGGCGAGGTCGACGGTGCCGCGGTGGAAGGTGGGCCCGGTCGGCGTCGTGGTGGTGTTGGTGAACGGCAGCTGCGTCAGGGAGGTCAGCGGCAGGGGCCGGCTGCACCACCCGGTCAGTGCGGATCCGTCCAGGAGGATGGCGCCGAGCAGTCCTTTGCGGTCGTGGATGCCCGGCCCGTAGTTGACTCGCCCCTGGTTCTCCACCAGCACGCTCAGTACGGTGCCCGCGCGCGGCACGGTGAAGGCGATGGCCCGCTCGTGGTTCTCGCGCTCCAGCACCCCGATGGGCAGGCCGTCGAGGAACACCTGGGCGCGGTCGCGCACCTGCTCCACTTCCAGCAGTACCGGTCCTGCCGCGGGCAGCGCGGTCTCGTACAGTACGAATCCGAAGTCCTGCCCGAGCTCCTCCATCGTCAGTGGCCGCTCGGACGCCACCGCGTCACCCAGATCGGCAGCGCACGCGAGCAGGGAGGCGCTGTCGGTGAGCGCGATGGTGTGGGGGGCGAGTTTGGCCCCGGGGTGGGGGACGGGCTCGGCGGGGACCGGCGCGTACTTGGCGAGGACCCGGCGGAACGCGGTGAATTTCTCGGTGGGGTCACCGGCCTCGTCCAGCGGTGCGTCGTAGTCGTAGGAGGTGATGGTCGGCCGGTAGGTGTGTTTGTCGTTGGCGCCGTTGGTGAAGCCGAAGTTGGTGCCGCCGTGGAACATGTAGAAGTTCACCGAGGCCCCGGTCGCGAGCAGTTCGTCCAGCTCCTGGGCGGCCTGGGCCGGGTCGCGGATGACGTGGTGGGCGCCCCAGCGGTCGAACCAGCCGTTCCAGAACTCGGCGCACAGCAGCGGGCCGGCCGGCTGGTGTGCGCGCAGGGCGGCCAGGCTCTGCGCCGAGCGGCTGCCGAAATTGGCTGTCGCGAGCACGCCCGGCAAGGCGCCCCGCTCCAGGTCGGCGGGCTGGTCACAGGTGAACAGCGGCACGTCGACACCGCACCGGCGGAGCGTGGCGGCTAGGTGCTCCAGATAGGCGGTGTCGTCGCCGTAGGCCCCGTACTCGTTCTCCACCTGCACCGCCAGCACCGGGCCGCCGCGGGTGGCCAGGTAGGGCTGCAGGGGGGTGAGGAGCTGGGCGAGGTAGCGGTCCAGCGCGGACAGGAACCGGGGGTCCCGGCTGCGCAGGGCGATGTCCGGCTCGGCCAGCAGCCAGGACGGCAGGCCGCCGCCCTCCCACTCGGCGCAGATGTACGGGCCCGGCCTGAGCAGTACGTGCAGCCCCTCGGCCGCGGCCAGGTCGAGGAAGGCCGGCAGGTCCAGTTCGCCGTCCATCCGGAAGGAGTCCGGGCGCGGCTCGTGCAGGTTCCACGGCACGTACGTCTCGACGGTGTTGAGGCCCATCAGGCGGGCCTTGTGCAGCCGGTCCGCCCACTGCGCGGGGTGGACGCGGAAGTAGTGCAGTCCTCCGGACAGGATTTGGAAGGGTGCGCCGTCGAGCCGAAACCCGCTGTCGTCGAAGTCAAGAACGGGCATGTGCGAGTGCTCCTGTGCTGAAGGGGGAGTGTGAGGTGGGGCGGTGCCGGCCTCGAAGAGGCGGGTGGGCCGGCCAGCCGCGCGGAGGGCTCCCGCGCGGCCGGCCGGGTACCCGTACGCGCCGGCAATCTGTTACGCCGCGGAACTGCTGGGCCGGTGAACTGCTAGAGGGTCTGCCACTTCTGGTTGTCGCCCGCCCAGCAGTCGTAGAGCTGGCCTTGGGCGGTGGTCTGGTCCAGGTCGAGGCAGCGGCCCGACTGGACGCCGCGGATCGTGCCGTCCGAGGAGAACGTCCACTTCTGGTTCGCGCCGCCGTTGCAGTCGTAGATGCCGACCGCGCTGCCGTTGGCCGTCGCCTGGCCGCCGACGTCCAGGCACTTCTCGCCGTTGTAGACGGTGAGCTGTCCCGACGGCGTCCTGGTCCACTTCTGGTTGTCGCCGCCGTTGCAGGTCCACGCCATGACCTGGGTGCTGTTGGTATGGGTGGCGCCGGGGACGTCGAGGCAGCGGTTGGTGCCGCTGAGGCTGTGCAGGGCGCCCGTGTGCGCGCCGGGATCCAGGCCCCAGGCGTACTTGAGCCGGTCGATGCCGCTGATGTTGCGGACGCCCAGCGACAGGTTGGTGCCGCTGCCCTGAAGGGCGAACAGGGAGTAGTAGTCGTAAGTGGGCCGCTCGTTGTGCGGGCCACCGAGGGCAGGCCAGTAGACCGCGCCCACGCCGAGGGCGCGGACGGTGTCGGTGTCGGCACGCAGGTAGCGGATGAAGTTGTCGGTGCTGGTGGTGGTGTTGTAGTTCAGGCCGTCGTCCATCGGCGCGCCGAACTCGTCCAGGACGGTGCGTGAGGCGCAAGGGCCGATGCCGTCCTTGAAGTGGGCGACCCATTGGTCGTAGGTCTTGGCGGCGCTCATGAAGGCGTAGTGGTGGTAGGAGAGGTAGGTCCCGTCCAGGCGGCTGTCGCCGCACACGGGCTTGACGTCACCGTTGTAGCCGACACCGCTGATGAAGATCCGGCCCCGGGGGACCGAGGGGCGGTCGGCGAGCCAGGTGGCGGCGACGTTCGTCCACTCGGTGGCGTCGTAGCCGTGGGGCTCGTTCATCGGCTCGAAGTAGACCAGGCCGTTGGAGCCGTACTTGGCGACAACGGTGTTCCACATGGCGTTGCAGGCGGCCATGTCGACGATCCGGCCGTTGGAGGACGCCCCGTCCTCCCAGTAGGACAGGACGACCTTGAAGCCCTTGGCGGTCGCGGAGTCGATGGCGCCGGTGTAGGCGTTCCACCAGGCGGTGCCGACGGATTTGGTGTTGACCGGCAGGCGGACGGTGTTGGCGCCGAGGGTGGCCTTCAAGCCGTTGTAGACGGCGTCCGCCTTGGCCTTGACGGTGGCGTAGCTGTCGGTGACGTTCAGTCCTTCGAGGACGACGGGTCCGTCGACGTAATTGTCGCCCGGGCGGGCCCAGTTCACGCCCTGGAACTGTGCGGCGGCGAACGGCGGGGTGTCGGCTGCGGCCGGGGAGGCGTCGGTCAGGGCGGTGAGCGGTGCGAACAGAGCGGCGCCCAGCAGACAGGCCAGGACGCGGTGGACGGTGCGGGACGGGGAGGGGTGGGGCATGGCTTTCCCTTTCTGTGAGGCAGTACCTCGGGGCAGGCACGACGACGAGCAGGAGGAAGCGCATGGCGATGCCGGGGCGCGGTCCGGTGGGCCGGGAGCGGGGCCCCGCCGCCGGTCGGGTGCACGTCGGCGGGGCGGGCATGCGCGGATGATCGCGCGCCGGGGTCTACTTGACGGTGAAGCCCTGGTCCTTGGCGTACTTGAGGGAGGCCTCCTGCCAGGCCTTCAGCCCGCTGTCCAAGGTGGTGCCGCTGACGTACGCCTTGCCGACGGTGTCGTTGAAGACGCTGTTGGCGTAGACCTGGAAGGGCAGGTAGGACCAGCCGGGGGCGACTTGGGTCGCCGACTGCGCGAGTACCTGGTTGATCTTCTGGTTGCCGAAGTACGGGTCTTGCTTGTCCAGGAAGGCGGGGGAGTTGAGCTGCTTGGTGGTGGCGGGGAACGCGCCTGCGTCGACGCGGCTCTGCGCGCCCGCGTCGACGGTGGCGTACTGCAGGAAGGCGTAGGCGAGTTTCTTGTTGGCGCTCGCCTCGGTGAGGGCCAGCGAACTGCCGCCGTTCTCGGCGGTGACCTTGGCCCCGCTCTGCCACTGCGGCATGGGCGCGACACGCCACTTGCCGGTGCCGCCCTTGACACCGGATTCGAGGGGGCCGGGCATCCAGGCGCCGGTGACGAGCGAGGCGATGCTGCCGTCGCCCAGCCCCTGGTACCAGGCGTCGCTCCAGGCGGTGACCGGGGAGAGGAGCTTGCCGCTGACGAGCTGCTGCCAGGCGGCGGTGAACTTCTTGGTGCCGGCCTCGTCGAAGTTCACGCCGACCTGGGTGCCGTCGACGGTGTAGGGCTTGCCGCCGGCCTGCCAGATCATGCTGGTGGCGAATCCGGCGTCGCCGGTGTCACTGGCGAGATACGCCTTGGGGTCGGCCGCGTGCAGCTTCTTGGCTGCGGCGAGGTACTCGTCCCACGTCGTCGGCACCGCGATCTTGTACTTGTCGAAGACCTCCTTGTTGTAGAACAGGGCCATCGGGCCGGAGTCCATCGGCAGGCCGTACACGCCCTTGGCGCCGGCGTGGACGGAGCCCCACGGGCCAGGGGTGAAGCTGGAGTTGAGCTGGTCGGCGCCGAACGCCGTGAGGTCGGCGACGGACTTGGCGAGCGTGAACTGCGG
Organism: Streptomyces sp. H39-C1; assembly: GCF_027158125.1. Classification (NCBI taxonomy): domain Bacteria; kingdom Bacillati; phylum Actinomycetota; class Actinomycetes; order Kitasatosporales; family Streptomycetaceae; genus Streptomyces; species Streptomyces sp. H39-C1. The sequence goes on along the minus strand of NZ_JAPVLS010000089.1, from coordinate 7,366 downwards.
CAGGGCGTAGTACTCGATCTGCGCGAGGTCGGGGACGCCCTTTCCGGCCTTGACCGCGTTCTGCAGCGCGGTGTACTCGTCCTTGTTGGTGCCGGCGTTGACCAGCTTGACCGTGACCTTGGGGTACTTGGCCTGGAAGTCGGTGACGACCTTCTGCAGAGTCGGCTCCCAGGCCCACACCGTGATGCTGCCGCCGGTGTCCAGGGCGGCCTGGAGATCGGCGGCGGACGCGGGCTGCGCGCCGCCCGAGTCCTTGGAGTCGGAGGAGCCGCAGGCGGTCGCGGTGAGAGCGACCGACAGGGCGGCCGCGCCCAGCAGGAGGGCGCGACGGCGGGCTATCGCCATGAGGGTGTTCCTTTTCATGAGGGTGTCTTCAGACGTGGATCGGGGTGCGGGGGAGAGGGGTGAGTGGGGCCGTGCGCCGGTCAGCCCTTGACGCTTCCGGCGGCCAGGCCCGACTGCCAGTACCGCTGCAGCAGCAGGAACGCCGCGATCAGGGGCACGATGGTCAGGAGCGATCCGGTGATCACGAGGTTGAACACCACGTCCCCACCGACGGTGGCGGCCTGGGCGTTCCAGCTGTTGAGGCCAAGGGTCAACGGATACCAGTCGGGGTCCTTCAGCATGATCAGCGGCAGGAAGTAGTTGTTCCAGGTCGCGACCACGTTGAAGAGCAGGACGGTGACCATGCCGGGTGCCAGCATCGGCATGCTGATCGAGAAGAACGCGCGGAACTCGCCGGCACCGTCGACCCGGGCCGACTCGAGGATCTCCTTCGGGACGGCGTCAGTGGCGAAGGTCCACATCAGGTACAGGCCGAACGGCGAGATCAGCGACGGGATGATGATCGCCCACGGGGTGTCGGTCAGTCCCAGCTCGGAGAACATCAGGAACGTGGGGACCGCCAGCGCCGTGCCGGGCACGGCAACCGCTCCGATGACGGTGGCGAACACGGCCCGCTTGCCGACGAAGTCGAACTTGGCCAGCCCGTACCCGGCGAGCGTGGCGAGCAAGGTCGCGCCACCCGCACCGACCACCACGTACAGCAGGGTGTTGAGCAGCCAGCGGGTGAAGATCCCGTCGTTGTAGGTGAAGGTGTCGGCGATGTTGCCGAACAGGGCGAAGTCACCGTCGAGCCACAGGCCGAAGGAGTTGAACAGCCCCTGCTGCGTCTTGGTGGCGTTGATCGCCAGCCAGGCCAGCGGCAGCAGCGTGTAGATCAGCATGATCGCCGTCAGGGCGGTCAGGGTGGCGCTGCGCCGCTTGTGGCGTGAGGTGCTGCGGGTGGCGCGGAGCGTGAGCGGGCCGGAGCGGGTACCGGGGCGCCGTGCCGGGCGGGGTGTGTGCCGCAGGCGGGGAGTGGTGGTCGCCATGGTCAGAGTTCCTTCCGCATGCCGCGCAGCTGGACGGCGTAGGCGATGATCATCGTGATCACGCCCATGACGATGGCGATGGTCGCCGCGTAGTTGAACTGCTGCCCGGCGAAGGACAGGGAGAAGGCGTACAGGTTCGGGGTGAAGTCGGACGTGATCGCGTTCGGCGCCAGGTTCTTGAGGATGCTCGGCTCGTTGAACAGCTGGAAGCTCCCGATGATCGAGAAGATCGTCGCGATGATCAGGGCCCCGCGCAGCGCCGGGAGCTTGATCGCCCGGATGATCCGCAACTGTCCCGCTCCGTCGATCTCCGCGGCCTCGTAGAGCGCCGGGTTCACCGTCCGCAGTGCCGAGTAGAGGATCAGCATGTTGTAGCCCACGAACTGCCAGGTCACGATGTTGCCGATGGACGCGAGGACCAGGTCGGGCGAGAGCGGGTCCGGGAGGGTGATCCCGAACGCGTCGTTGAGATTGCCGACCAGGCCGAAGCGCGTGCCGTACATGAAGCCCCACATGAGTGTGGCGACAACGGCCGGCACCGCGTAGGGCAGGAACACCGCGATCCGGAAGAAGCTCGATCCGTACAGGCGGCCGCTGTCGATGGCCAGCGCGAGCAGGAGCGCGAGGAACAGCATGATCGGCACCTGCACGGCCAGGAAGGCCGCCACCCGGCCGAAGGACGACCAGAACTGCGCGTCGCCGAACGCCTCGGTGTAGTTGTCGGCGCCGACGAAGCTGGTTCCGCCGATCAGCCGGGTGCGGAACAGGCTCAGGTAGATCGAGTATCCGATCGGGGCGAGGAAGACCAGGGCGAACACCGCCATGAACGGACCGACGAACTGCCAGCCGGTCCACGACCGCCGTTCGGGGGCCGATGGCCTCGCGGCGGGTCGCGCCCCCGCCTCTGGTACTGCGGCCACCATGTCGCTCCTTGCTCCTCGCTGCTGGGACACCGACCTGTCCGGACGATGGGTGTTTACGTAAACATCGTGCCGAACACAAGGCGCCGACCCGATCCGTGCAGGGAGGCCGAGCGGGCCGGGCAGCGCGATGTTTACGTAAACTTGTGCGGTAGCGTGGCACCCGTCACGCCGATCGGTCAAGGTTTCGCGGACGTTACGTTTCCGCTGGCCGCACTGGCCGGCGACGGGCGGACGGACAGGAGTGAAGGGGTGATGGACCTGAGTGAGCGGGGAGCACAAGATCCTGTTCCTGCCGGCGGCGCGCAGCGCGGCGGCTCGGGCATACCGGGCGGACGCCGCAAGCAGCGCGTGTCCATGGCCGACGTCGCGCAGCGCGCGGGCGTGTCGTCCCAGACCGTGTCGCGGGTGTCCAACGGCCACCCCGGCGTCATCGGCTCGACCCGCGAGCAGGTACTCACAGCCATGCGCGAACTGGGCTACCGCCCCAACAGCGCGGCACGCGCCCTGCGGTACGGACAGTTCAACACCATCGGCGTGATCCTCCACGGCCTGTCCACCACCGGTAACAGCAACACCGTGGAGGCGATCGCGACCCAGGCCGCCGCCGAGGGATACGCCATCACTCTGATCCCCGTCGACATCCCGACCCAGGACAACGTGCTGGGCGCCTTCACGCGGATGGGCGAACTGGCCGTCGACGCCGTCATCGTGTTCATGGAGATCCACCTGCTCGACGCCGGCACCGTGGCGCTGCCGCCCGGCGTGCCCGTGGTCGTCGTGGACTCCGACGCCGGAGACCGCTACCCCGTCGTCGACACCGACCAGACGGGCGGCGCCCGGCGTGCCGTCAGCCATCTGCTCGACCTCGGCCACGCGACCGTCTGGCACGTGACCGGCCCGGAGTCGTCGTACGCGAGCGAGCGGCGCGCCCGGGCGTGGCGGACGGTCCTGGAGGACGCTGGCCGGCCGGTGCCGCCGCCCCTGCGGGGCGACTGGTCGGCCGCTTCGGGCTACGCGGCCGGCCTCGCGCTCGCCGAAGAGCCGCAGTGCACCGCGGTGTTCGCCGCCAACGACCAGATGGCCCTCGGCCTGCTGCGCGCCTTCCACGAACGAGGCAGGGCTGTCCCCGGCGACATCAGCGTGGTCGGGTTCGACGACATCCCCGACGCGGCTCACTTCATTCCGCCCCTGACCACGGTGCACCAGGACTTCGCCGAGGTCGGCCGGCGCAGCGTCCAGGAGGTCCTGCGCCAGATCCGCGAACACGACGTCCCGCGCTCGGGCACCGACATCGTCTCGACGCGCCTGACGGTCCGGGACAGCACGGCGCCGCCGTCCCGGCCCGCATAGCGGGTGGCTTTGACGCCGGCCTGCTTCAATGCGGTGACCTGGGCGGTCAGATCCTGATCGGTCGGCTTGATCTTCTGCTCGACGATGCTCAGCTTGTGCTGCCGCGCGGCGTAGGTGGCTCCGGCGAGGGCGTTCTCACCGTATTCGCCTTCGAAGTAGACATGGCCGATCTTGTCGCCCGGCTGCAGCTTGGCCGTACGGACGAGGAAGTCGACGCCGTTGACCATGTCGATGTCGTAGGCGGCGGCGGTCTGGGCGATGGGGTGCTGCACGGTGAGGACTCCTCAATGCCGCTCCGGCTGAGGGCCGTGGACGAGGTGATCAGGACTGCGGTCAGCGCGGCGGGCATCGACCCGGCGCAGGGCCGTCCGACCGTCGTGGCCGACGCCCAATCGAACAGGACGGGCTGGATGGCCGTCCGCGAGAAGACCGCCGCACAGTCGGAGATGAACGCGATCTGCGCCGACCTGGAGCGCCAGGGCTGGACGCTGAACCCGAACGGCGACCGCCCCGACGCCTCCCGCAGCTACAAGCGCGGGGGTTGGTACCTGCTGGTGAGCACGCGCGGGAAGACCCAGGTGCCGTCCACCACTTCCGCCTTGACCGACTCGCAGACCTACCTGACTCTGGCCGGGCTCCAGCTGAACCTTTCCGACATACCCCTCCCCGAGATCACCGTCCGTATCGGCTGACCCCTCGCAGAGAAGCCCACACCGTCTTCCGGGGACACCCCGGTGTCCTGGGCCCGGCCGAGTTGGCGGGCCCTGTGCGGGAGCGCATGTCCCACCTGTAGCCGCGCCCGGCATAGCGACGTCGCTGCTTTCGTCGCTGCGGCAGACCCGGATGAAGGGCACCTCGATGCTTGGGTCGATGCGCGGCTTGGCCCGGTGGTTGAACAGCCAGGCGACCTCGGGATGGTTGGGGGAGTAGCGGACCCTCCCAGAGCCCCTGCTGCGCTGGGAGCCCGCAGGGCCCGCGGATCGCACCGAGGAATGCTCCTACGGCTCGTCTGCCACCGGCGGTTCCAACGCCGCTGACTTCGCCCGCCGTACGGACGTCGTCGGCGGCGATGTCAGCGCGGCCGTGCAGTAGTGGCTGTTGGATCGACTTCGATCCCGACGTGCTGGCCGCCTACCGGCCCACTGGAAAGGGCCGAGTCGAGCGCCAGGTCCTGTTCGTCCGCGACCACGTCTTGGCCGGACGCGCCTTCTCCTCGATCGAGGAACTGGACTCCGCATTCACTGCCTGGGTTCCGCTGCGGCGGGCCGAAGTCCACGGCACCCACGGCGAGGTCATCGGTCTGCGGGCGGTCCGCGAACACATGGCTCTCCGCCCACTGCCGGCCACTCCATACGTGGTCGCCCAGCGGCACCTCCGCTACGTCGGCAAGGACTGCCTCGTCGCCTTCGAAGCGAACCTCTACTCCGTGCCGGCTCTATGGATCCGCCCGCGGCAGCTGGTCGAGATCCGAGCCACGAAGTCCCAGGTCACCCTGCATGCCACCACACCCAACCGCCAGGGGGAGACTCTGCTGGCCACCCATCCGCGGGCAGTTGGCCGCGGGGCCCGGGTCGTGGACGGGCGGCACTGGGACGGTCTGCCCACCGGAGCCGGCCGCCGCGTCACAGCGGGCGGAGACGTGCCCGCACCCCGCCGACAGGACGGCGTGTCAGAGGCGGGATCGCTGTGGGCCTTGTTGAACCGGGCCGCGGCCACCCAAGTCGAGGTCGGCCGCAGACCGGTGTCGATCTATGACGAGCTGACCGGAACACCCGCCCCTTCACACCCACCAGACCACGAAGGAATCGTCTTGAGCGAGCTGGTCTCCACCCGCATCCGCAACACGGCCGCCAAGCTGGGCCTGCCCCACCTGGCCGAGGCCCTGACCCAGTACGCGCAGCGGGCCGACGAGGCCAAGATGGGCTACCTCGACTTCATCGACCTGGTCCCCTCCGAAGAACTCGCCGTCCTCGATGGACCACAGGGCGTCGACTCGACCAGGGCCTTGGCCGCGGACCACGGTGGTACGGCGAATGCAGGGGCGTCCCGGGCGGTCCCCCGGTATGGTCGGCGGTCCGGGGCGCTGGCGGGTTTCCGGATGCCGAATCCCTACCGGTTCCAGGAGTGCTCCGTGTCTCACGATGTCTCAGGCGACGCCCAGGTCACACTGATCTCCATCGGCCGGTCGGAGCCGGAAGCCTGGGAGGTCCAGCGCCAGCGCCGGAAGATCGTCGGCGGCGTGATCGCCCTGATAGCAGTGGCCGGCGCCATCGGATGGGTGGTGGTCACCGGGAACGAGGATTTCAAGGCGGTCAAGCACACGGCCGTGCTTCCGGACGGATTCGGCGCTTACACCGCTTCGAGGCCCGGCACGCCCGAACAGGCCGGGCTGAGGAGCTCGAACACGGACCCCAACAAAGGCTATGCAACGGTTAGTTACGGCACGGCCGACGGCAAGGGGCTCGTCATCGAAGTCACTCTGGATCCCGCATTCGCGCAAGAGCCGGGAGAGGCGATCCAAGAACTCGCCGTGCTTTTCGGAACGAAGGTCGACAGCACGACCGTGAAGGAGTACGGCGCGGGTTCCGTGGGCGGAAAGATCCTCTGCGTTGACATGAGAACAGCCGCTAAAGCGGTCACCCAGTGCGTCTGGCACGACAAGTCCGCGAATGTCACGCTGTCGTCCCTACGCGACCATCACACCGTGATCTCCGCCGACGCGCCCGACGACCTCCGCGCCTTCATCAATGCTCTGCGACTCACGGTGAAGTAACTCATGGCATTCGGGCATGCGACTTCGTCTCTGTCCGAGCCGGGGGTTCCGCTACATGGACGCCGACGGGCGCCCGGTCACTGGTCCCGTCCGGGGTCGATGCCAGTATCGCGGCAGCGCGGTGGAGCGGCAGTCCGCCGCGGTGCGGGAGCTGTCTCGCTGGGCGTTCCCCGAGCCCGACGTCGTCCCGGACGATGCGCCGGCCTCGATCGAGCAGGCACGCGCATAAGAGCTTGCAGATCATTAACACGTCGTCTTGATCTTGGTTGCGGGCTCGCCGGTCAGGGTGAGGACGCGGGCTTGGAGAACGGCGAGGGTCGCGGGTGGGGCTGCTGCGGGCGGGATGGTGATCCTGTGCGCCTTGATCAGTTTCCTGTTCTTGAGGAGGGTGCGGTGCATGGCCGTGCGGCTGCTGCCGAACAGTACGGCCAGGGGTTCCGCGGCTAGCGCGACCCGCAGGTGAAGCACGGTGGCCAGGACTTGTTCGGGGAAGGTGAGCCGGGGTGGACGGCCGGTTTGGGTATCACCGTCAGGAGCCAACGTTGTGGTGAGTTCGTCCAGTTGGGGGCGGGTCATCCCGGTCAGGGCGGGATCAGAGAGCAGGGCCTGGTCCCACTTCGAGGCGGGTTCTTGCGGGGTTCGCGCCGCTGGGACGGTGGGGCAGGGCTGGGGGTGGAGGTCATAGTTCCAGTCACCGTGGAACGTGTGCCGGACCAGCGGCAGGGCGGCCATCTCCGCGTCGCCGATCTTCACGCCGGTGGGGTAGCTGTTGGTGTCGAGGGCGGCCTTCACGCGTAACCCGGTGGGGGTGGTGGTCGCCGCGATGCTGTTCACGATGACTTCGTGGCTGGTCAGCGGGCGGCCACGCCAGTTCATGGTGATGTGCGAGAAGAGTCGGTGCTCGATCTTGTTCCACTTCGATGTGCCGGGACAATGCCGTTGCTTGA
>NZ_JAPVLS010000088.1:0-39185 GCF_027158125.1 Streptomyces sp. H39-C1 | reverse complement strand
GCCGCCCGGTGCGACGGTCAGGTCGAGCCCGGCGGCCGGCTCGCCGGACCGGGGGGCGGCGAAGGCGTCGGCTACGCATTCGCCGAGGACGACGACGGGACGGCTCGGACTCGTGCGGGACATGCGGGACAGCGTACGAGGCTCTGCCGGGTGGCGGCAGGGCGTGGAGGGGGCCGGCTCCGGCGGCCCTGGGGCGCGCGCCCCGCACCACCCGATCGCCTGCCAGCTGTCGCCGCCCGCCCGCCCCGCGTCTAGCGTTTCGGAGGGTGGTCCCCCGGGGCCCCGAGCGGGAGGAAGGCCATGGCCACGGAGCAGCCGGCGCGCAAGGGCCTCGCCGCACCCGTCGCCGTCGCTCTGATCGCTGTCGTCGGGGTGGCCCTGATCCGCAGCGGTTCCGAGGAGCGGGCTCTTCCTCCGCAGCCCGCCGCGGCGGCCGCCGTCGAAACGATTCCGGGTGTCGTCCCCCCTGCCGCCCGGAAGGTCCCGCCGCCGTTGCCGGCCTCGCCGCCGGTCCGGGTCAGGATTCCGTCGATCGGGGTGAACGCCCCGCTGATCACCGTCGCGCTCGACAAGGACGGCTGGGTGGGCTCGCCGCCGGCGGCGGAGAAGAACCTGGCCGGCTGGTTCAGGAACTCCCCCACGCCGGGCGCGGCCGGCACCTCGGTCATCGACGGGCATGTCGACAATCTGGCGGGGCCCGCCGTGTTCTACGGTCTCGGCGCCCTGAAGAAGGGGGACCGCGTCGAGGTGACCCGCCGGGACGGCCGCACCGCGGTCTTCGACGTGTACGGCGTCGAGGCCTTCGCCAAGGACGCGTTCCCGGCGAAGCGGGTGTACGGCGACACCGGCGCGGCCGAGTTGCGTGTCATCACCTGTGGCGGCGGCTTCAGGGAGAAGGGCGGATACGACGGCAATGTCGTCGTCTTCGCCCGGATGGGCGCGGTGCGCTGATCCGGTCGCGGCTGTGCGGCGGCGGCGAATTAGGCTGGTGGCATGAGCATCAGCGTGACCACCTGGTCCCTCGAACAGACCGCACCGGCGGATCTGCGGCCCTCGGCCGTGCCCGCCGCCGGGTCGGGGGTCCGGATCGTGGCCGCCGAGGTGCCGTCGCCCGACTTCAGCCGCTTCCTCTATGCGTCGGTCGGCGCGGACTGTCTGTGGACCGACCGGCTGGACTGGACGTACGGGCGCTGGCAGGCGCATCTGGACCGGCCGGGCTCGGAGACGTGGGTGGCGTACGACCGGGGCACCCCGGCCGGGTTCGTGGAGCTCGACCCGCAGGACGACGGCGTCGTGGAGATCATGTACTTCGGGCTGCTGCCGGCGTTCCGGGGCCGCGGCATCGGTGGCCATCTGCTGTCGTACGGGACCGCGCGCGCCTGGGACCTGGCCGGCCGGTGGCCGGGGCGGGCCGCGACGAAGCGGGTGTGGGTGCACACCTGCAGCCTGGACGGGCCGCACGCGATGGCGAACTACGAGCGGCGCGGGTTCCGGCTCTTCGACACCAGGACGGCGGACGAAACGGATCAGCCGGTCCCCACCGGCCCGTGGCCCGTGGAGCAGTGACGCAGAGCACAGCGTCTCACCAAATGGGATAATCTGGTCCACATGCTGGACGACGGTGGACTCGTCCAAGACCCTCATGCCACGCTTCCGACATGTCCCGCACTGGAATCGCCTTGGTAGGTCGGCCGCACGTCGACTTCTGCCGCGTGTCCAGCGCCATCTGTCCGGCGAGCTGATCGCGCCGCGCCGGTTGGCGCCGGCACCCCCGCCACCCTCTCGCGCCGTGGTCGCGCATGCGCCCCGGCGCCGCCAACTGCCCTGATCGATTTCAGGTTTCCGCAGGCCATAGGGTGCATCCGCGCTACTACCGACGTATTCGCCCCTGCCCGAAGGACGCATCGCCATGGCCTCCACTCCTGATCAGCCAGCCGACACCACGGCCCGCCGCAAGGCCGGACGCCACCGTGGTGAGGGCCAGTGGGCCATGGGCCACTTCACGCCGCTCAACGCCAACGAGCAGACGAAGAAGGACGATGACGGTCTCAACGTGCGGACACGCATTGAGACGATCTACTCCCAGCGTGGTTTCGACTCGATCGACCCCGCCGACCTCCGCGGCCGCATGCGCTGGTGGGGTCTCTACACCCAGCGCAGGCCCGGGATCGACGGCGGCAAGACCGCCATCCTCGAGCCGCACGAGCTCGACGACGAGTACTTCATGCTGCGGGTCCGCATCGACGGCGGCCGGCTCACCACCGAGCAGCTGCGCGTCATCGGTGAGATCTCGCAGGAGTTCGCCCGCGGCACCGCCGACCTGACCGACCGGCAGAACGTCCAGTACCACTGGATCCGGATCGAGGACGTTCCGGAGATCTGGCGCCGGCTGGAGGCCGTCGGCCTGTCCACCACCGAGGCGTGCGGCGACACCCCGCGCACCATCCTCGGCTCGCCGGTGGCGGGGATCGCGGCCGACGAGATCATCGACGGCAGCTCCGCGATCGACGAGATCCACTCGCGCTACATCGGCTCCAAGGACTTCTCCAACCTCCCGCGCAAGTTCAAGACGGCGATCTCCGGGTCGCCGCTGCTGGACGTGGCGCACGAGATCAACGACATCGCGTTCGTCGGGGTGCACCATCCCGAGCACGGCCCCGGCTTCGACCTGTGGGTCGGCGGCGGGCTGTCCACCAACCCCAAGCTCGGCGTACGGCTCGGCGCGTGGGTCCCGCTGGACGACGTCGCCGACGTGTGGGCCGGGGTCATCGGCATCTTCCGCGACTACGGCTACCGCCGGCTGCGCACGCGCGCCCGGCTGAAGTTCCTGGTCGCCGACTGGGGCCCGGAGAAGTTCCGGCAGATCCTGGAGGACGAGTACCTCCAGCGCAAGCTCACCGACGGCCCCGCCCCGGAGTACCCCGAGCAGCAGTGGCGCGACCACGTCGGCGTGCACCGCCAGCAGGACGGCCGCTTCTACGTGGGCTTCGCGCCGCGGGTCGGCCGGATCGACGGCTCGACGCTCTCCAAGATCGCGGACCTGGCCGCCGAACACGGCTCGGGCCGGCTGCGCACCACCGTCGAGCAGAAGATGATCGTGCTGGACATCGAGGAGACGCGGGTCGAGTCCCTGGTGGCCGGTCTCGAGGCGCTCGGCTTCCAGGTGAAGCCGTCGCCGTTCCGGCGCGGCACCATGGCCTGCACCGGTATCGAGTTCTGCAAGCTGGCCATCGTCGAGACCAAGGCGCGCGGCGCCTCGCTCATCGACGAGCTGGAGCACCGGCTGCCGGACTTCGACCAGCCGCTGACCATCAACGTCAACGGCTGCCCCAACTCCTGCGCCCGCATCCAGGTGGCGGACATCGGTCTCAAGGGCCAGCTCGTCACCGACGAGAACGGCGAGCAGGTCGAGGGCTTCCAGGTGCACCTGGGCGGCAGCCTCGGACTGGAGCCCGGCTTCGGCCGCAAGGTGCGCGGTCTGAAGGTCACCTCCGCCGCGCTGCCCGACTACGTCGAGCGGGTGCTGCGGCGCTTCGAGGAGGAGCGCGAGGACGACGAGCGCTTCGCCACCTGGGCCGCCCGCGCCTCCGAGGAGGCACTGTCATGACCGAGCGCGCCGCGCCGTTCTACTGCCCGTACTGCGGGGACGAGGATCTGCGCCCGTCCGAGGAGAAGGTTCCGCACGGATCGGGAGCCGCGTGGGAATGCCGGGCGTGCAACCGGGCCTTCCAGTTGAAGTTCCTCGGTCTGCTGACCGAGGGACTCCGGAAGAACCCCCCGACTGGAGGCGAGTCGTGACCACCGCACAGCACACCGCCGAGGACCTGCGCAGTCTGGCCGAACAGGCCGGCCGCGACCTGGAGGACGCGGCCCCGCTGGACATCCTGCGCTGGGCCGCCGAGACGTTCGGCCCGCGCTTCTGCGTCACGTCCTCGATGGAGGACGCCGTCGTGGCGCACCTCGCGTCCCGCGCCTTCCCGGGCGTGGACGTGGTCTTCCTCGACACCGGCTACCACTTCCCCGAGACCATCGGCACCCGTGACGCGGTCGGCGCGGTGATGGACGTCAACCTCATCACGCTGACCCCGGTGCAGACCGTCGCAGAACAGGACGCCGAGTACGGGCCGAAGCTGCACGACCGCGACCCGGACCTGTGCTGCGCGCTGCGCAAGGTCAAGCCGCTGGAGCAGGGCCTGACCGGGTACGACGCCTGGGCCACCGGGCTGCGCCGCGACGAGTCCCCGACCCGCGCCAACACGCCGGTCGTCGGCTGGGACGAGAAGCGCCGCAAGGTGAAGATCTCCCCGATCGCCCGCTGGACGCAGGCGGACGTGGACGCGTACGTCGCCGAGCACGGGGTGCTGACCAACCCGCTGCTGATGGACGGCTACGCGTCCGTCGGCTGCGAGCCGTGCACCCGCCGGGTGCTGGAGGGCGAGGACGCCCGCGCCGGCCGCTGGGCCGGGCGCGGCAAGACCGAGTGCGGACTGCACGGCTGATGACCACTCAGATATCCCAGGAGCGAACGATGAGCGTGCCGGCGAGCCCGCGGCAGGCGGGTGCCACGGTGTGGCTGACCGGTCTGCCGAGCGCGGGCAAGACCACGGTCGCCTTCGCGCTGGCGGACCGGCTGCGCGAGGCCGGCCACCGGGTGGAGGTGCTGGACGGCGACGAGATCCGCGAGTTCCTCTCCGCCGGACTCGGGTTCACCCGTGAGGACCGGCACACCAACGTGCAGCGGATCGGCTTCGTCGCCGAACTGCTGGCCTCCAACGGCGTCAAGGTCCTCGTCCCCGTGATCGCCCCCTACGCGGACAGCCGCGAGGCGGTCCGCGGGCGCCACCGGAAGCAGGGCACCCCGTACTTGGAGGTGCATGTGGCCACCCCGGTCGAGGTGTGCTCCGAGCGCGATGTGAAGGGCCTCTACGCCAAGCAGGCCGCGGGTGAGATCTCCGGTCTCACCGGGGTCGACGACCCGTACGAGGCGCCCGAGGCACCGGACCTGCGCCTCGAGACCCACGGGCGCACCGTCGAGGACTCCGCCGCGGCGCTGGAAGCGCTGCTCGTCGAGAGGGGACTGGCACTGTGACCACCGTCGCCGCACCCAATGATTCCGCGTACGCGCTCAGCCACCTGGACGCCCTCGAGTCCGAGGCCGTGCACATCTTCCGCGAGGTCGCGGGCGAGTTCGAGCGGCCGGTGATCCTCTTCTCCGGCGGCAAGGACTCCATCGTCATGCTGCACCTGGCGCTGAAGGCGTTCGCGCCCGCCGCGGTGCCGTTCTCGCTGCTGCACGTGGACACCGGCCACAACTTCCCCGAGGTGCTGGAGTACCGGGACCGTACGGTCGCCGAGCACGGACTGCGCCTGCACGTGGCGCGGGTGCAGGACTACATCGACGACGGCCGGCTGCGCGAGCGCCCCGACGGGACCCGCAACCCGCTGCAGACGGTGCCGCTGCTCGACGCGATCGGCGAGGGCACGTACGACGCCGTCTTCGGCGGCGGCCGCCGCGACGAGGAGAAGGCCCGCGCCAAGGAGCGCGTCTTCTCCCTGCGCGACGAGTTCGGCGCCTGGGACCCGCGCCGCCAGCGCCCCGAGCTGTGGCAGCTCTACAACGGCAAGCACGCGGCCGGCGAGCACGTCCGGGTGTTCCCGCTGTCCAACTGGACCGAGCTGGACGTGTGGCAGTACATCGCCCGCGAGGGCATCGAGCTGCCGCAGATCTACTACGCGCACGAGCGGGACGTCTTCGCCCGCAGCGGCATGTGGCTGACGGCGGGCGAGTGGGGCGGCCCGAAGTCCGGGGAGACCGTCGAGAAGCGGCTGATCCGCTACCGAACCGTCGGTGACATGTCCTGCACCGGCGCGGTGGACTCCGACGCCTTCACCATCGACCAGGTCATCGTGGAGATCGCCGCGTCCCGGCTCACCGAGCGGGGCGCGACCCGCGCCGACGACAAGATGTCCGAGGCCGCGATGGAAGACCGCAAGCGCGAGGGGTACTTCTAAATGACCACCATCAGCGACGTCACCAGCGCCGAGCAGATCGCGGCCACCTCGCAGCTGCGCTTCGCCACCGCCGGCTCCGTCGACGACGGCAAGTCCACCCTGGTGGGGCGGCTGCTGCACGACTCCAAGTCGGTCCTGACCGACCAGCTGGAGGCCGTCGAGCACGCCTCGCGCCGCCGCGGCCAGGAGGCGCCGGACCTGGCGCTGCTCACCGACGGCCTGCGGGCCGAGCGCGAGCAGGGCATCACCATCGATGTGGCGTACCGGTACTTCGCCACACCGCGGCGCCGGTTCATCCTCGCCGACACGCCGGGCCATGTGCAGTACACCCGCAACATGGTCACCGGGGCCTCGACCGCGGAGCTGGCCGTGGTGCTCGTCGACGCCCGCAACGGCGTCGTGGAGCAGACCCGGCGCCATGCCGCGGTGGCCGCGCTGCTGCGCGTCCCGCACGTGGTGCTGGCCGTCAACAAGATGGACCTGGTGGAGTACGCGGAGCCCGTGTTCGCCGCCATCGCCGAGGAGTTCACGGCGTACGCGGCGTCGCTCGGCGTCCCGGACATCACCACGATCCCGATCTCGGCGCTCGCCGGGGACAACGTGGTGACGCCGTCCGCGAACATGGACTGGTACGGCGGCCCCACTGTCCTGGAGCACCTGGAAACGGTGCAGGTCGGCACCGACCTGACGGACGCGCCGGCGCGCTTCCCGGTCCAGTACGTGATCCGTCCGCAGACCACCGAGCACCCGGACTACCGCGGCTACGCGGGCCGGATCGCCTCCGGCATCCTCCGGGTCGGTGACGAGGTGACGGTCCTGCCGTCCGGCGCGACCAGCACCATCACCGGCATCGACGCCCTCGGCGAGCCGGTCGACGTCGCCTGGGCGCCGCAGTCGGTGACCGTGCTGCTCGCCGACGACCTGGACATCTCGCGCGGCGACCTGATCGCGCCGACCGCCTCGGCGCCGGCGACCACCCAGGACGTCGAGGCGACCGTCTGCCATCTGCACGAGCGGCCGCTGAAGGTCGGCTCGCGGGTGCTGCTCAAGCACGCGACGCGCACGGTGAAGGCCATCGTCAAGGCGCTGCCGTACCGCATCAATCTCACGGCCGGGCTCGCGCACGAGTCCGGGCCGGCGCAGCTGGACGTCAACGACATCGGCGCCGTCGTGCTGCGCACCGCCGAGCCGCTGCCGCTGGACGCCTACGCGGACTCGCGCCTGACGGGCTCCTTCCTGCTGATCGACCCCGCGGACGGCACGACGCTGACCGCGGGCATGGCGGGCGAGGCGTTCGCCGAACCCGCGGCGGCCGGTGCGTCCGCCGTGGAGAAGGAACAAGAGGGGTGGGACTTCTGATGGTCAACGATGCCTATTCGGGCTTCGCGAAGGAGGGCGGCCGCGTCGGCGGCGGCCTCCTCGGCGCCGGCACGGGCGGGGTGGCGCGATGTGCGCTCTAACCGCTGAACCCCGCAGCTGTAGGCGAGTACGCCCGTACCACCGAAGACCTGACGACTTTCCGGCAGCGCCCAGATAGGCGCGCTCCGGCTCTCCGAGAGGAACACCTCCCGTGTCTGCCGCAACCACCCGCAGCCTGAAGCGAACGATCGCCGCTGCCGCGACCCTCCCGCTCCTCTTCGGCGCTCTCGCCGCCTGCGGGTACGGCTCGAAGTCCGACGACACGAAGGACAGCAACGCTGCCCCGGTGGCCAGTTCGGGTGCGAAGAAGCTCTCCGCCGACGAAGTGAAGATCGGCTACTTCCCGAACCTCACCCACGCCACCGCGCTCGTCGGCCTCAACCAGGGCCTGTTCGCGAAGGAGCTGGGCGGCACCGCCATCAAGACCCAGACCTTCAACGCGGGCCCGTCCGAGATCGAGGCGCTGAACGCCGGCTCCATCGACATCGGCTGGATCGGCCCCTCGCCGTCCATCAACGGCTACACCAAGTCCAAGAGCACCAACCTGCGGATCATCTCCGGCTCCGCCTCGGGCGGCGTGAAGCTGGTCGTCAACCCCGCGAAGATCAAGACCCTGGACGACCTCAAGGGCAAGAAGATCGCGACCCCGCAGCTGGGCAACACCCAGGACGTGGCGTTCCTCAACTGGATCGCCGAAAAGGGCTGGAAGGTCGACGCGCAGAGCGGCAAGGGCGACGTCTCCGTCTTCCGCACCGACAACAAGGTCACGCCCGACGCCTACAAGTCCGGCTCCATCGACGGCGCGTGGGTGCCGGAGCCGACCGCGTCCAAGCTGGTCTCCGAGGGCGGCAAGGTGCTGCTCGACGAGCGCGACCTGTGGCCCGACAAGAAGTTCGTGATCACCAATGTGATCGTGTCGCAGAAGTTCCTGTCGGCGCACCCGGACGTCGTCGAGGCGGTGCTGCGCGGTTCGGTGAACACCAACGCGTGGATCACGGCCAACCCGGACAAGGCCAAGGCCGCCGCGAACGCCCAGCTCAAGAAGGACACCCAGAAGGCGCTGCCGGCCGAGATCCTCGACCCGGCGTGGGCGAGCATCCAGGTCCTCGACGACCCGCTCGCCAAGTCGCTGACGTCCGAGGCCGACCACGCCGTCAAGGCCGGTCTGCTGAAGAAGCCCGACCTCGCCGGGATCTACGACCTGACGCTGCTCAACAAGGTCCTCACGGCCGCGGGCAAGCCCACGGTGGACGCGGCAGGGCTCGGCAAGCAGTAGCAGCACCGCGCCACGGAAACACCCGGAAGCAGCCGCTGTCCGGCCCGCAGGGGCCGGACACCGGCGGCCCGCAGCACGCACCGCCCGCCCACGTACCAGGAGGTGACCGGATGGCCACGGCAGTCAGGACCACCGAGCAGCACAGCGCGGACACCGCCGTCGCAGACGGCGCGCCCGCCGTTCGCATCGACCACGTCCACAAGGTCTTCGGCCGTCCGGGCTCCGCCCAGGCGGTGCTCGACGACATCACCCTCGACGTCCGTCCCGGTGAGTTCGTCTGTCTCCTGGGTGCCTCCGGCTGCGGCAAGTCGACCCTGCTCAACCTGGTCGCGGGCCTCGACCGGCCGACCGCCGGCACCATCACCGTGCCCGGCGGCGGCCGTCCGGCGCTGATGTTCCAGGAGCACGCGCTCTTCCCCTGGCTCACCGCCGGCAAGAACATCGAACTGGCGCTGCGGCTGCGCGGTGTGCCGCGCGCCGAGCGCCGCCCGGAGGCCGAGCGGCTGCTGAGCCTGGTGCGCCTCGACGGATCCTACGGCAAGCGGGTCCACGAGCTGTCCGGCGGTATGCGGCAGCGCGTCGCGCTCGCCCGTGCGCTGGCCCAGGACTCCAACGTGCTGCTGATGGACGAGCCGTTCGCGGCGCTGGACGCCATCACCCGGGACGTCCTGCACGGCGAGCTCACCCGCATCTGGGCCGAGACGGGCGTCTCCGTCCTCTTCGTCACCCACAACGTCCGCGAGGCCGTCCGGCTCGCGGAGCGGGTGGTGCTGCTGACGTCCCGGCCCGGCCGGGTCGCCCGCGAATGGGCCGTGGACATCCCGCAGCCGCGCCGTATCGAGGACGCCGCCGTCGCCGAGCTGTCCATCGAGATCACCGAAGAACTGCGTGGGGAGATCCGCCGACATGGCCAGCACTGAGACCGTTCCGGCCGATAAGAAGGGCAGTGCGGGAGCCCAGGACCTCGCGGGTCTGGAGGCCGGGCTCGACGCCCTGGACGCGGTCCAGGTCCGGCGCACCCCGTTCACCCAGGTCCTGGTCAAGAAGGTCCTGCCGCCGGTCTCGGCGGTCCTCCTGGTGCTCGTGGTGTGGCAGCTCGCCGTCCTGGCCGGCTTCGCGCCGGAGACCAAGCTGCCCGCCCCGCGGGCGGTCGGCAGCAGCTTCATGACGCTGTGGAACGAGGGCCAGCTCCTCGACATCATCTGGACCAGTGTCGAGCGCGGGCTGCTGGGCTTCCTCGCCGCGGTCGCCATCGGCACCCCGGTCGGCCTCGTCGTGGCCCGCGTCCCGTTCGTCCGGTCCGCGATCGGGCCGATCCTGTCGGGCCTGCAGTCGCTGCCGTCGGTGGCCTGGGTGCCCGCCGCGGTCATCTGGCTCGGCATCACCGACTCCGCGATGTACGCCGTCATCCTGCTCGGCGCGGTGCCCTCCATCGCCAACGGGCTGATCTCCGGCATCGACCAGGTGCCGCCGCTCTATCTGCGCGCCGGCCGCACGCTCGGCGCCAGCGGGGTGAGCGGTGCCCGGCACATCCTGCTGCCGGCCGCGCTGCCCGGCTACCTGGCAGGCCTCAAGCAGGGCTGGGCGTTCTCCTGGCGCTCCCTGATGGCCGCCGAGCTCATCGCCTCCTCCCCCGACCTCGGTACCGGCCTGGGGCGCTACCTGGAGAACATGCGCGAGGGGTCCGACATGCCGGGCATCTTCCTCGGCATCATCCTCATCCTCGTCGTCGGTATCGCCATCGACCTGCTGATCTTCAGCCCGCTGGAGCGCCGTGTGCTGCGCACCCGCGGCCTGGTGTCCCGGAGCCAGTAATGAACGGTCCTGTCCTCCTCGTCATCGCCCACGGCAGTCGCGATCCGCGCCATGCCGCGACCGTCCACGCGCTGACCGAGCAGGTACGGGCCGCCCGGCCGGGGCTCCGCGTCGTCACCGGATACCTCGACTTCTGCGCGCCGACCGTGGCGCAGGTCGTCGACCGCCTCGCGGCGGAAGGGGTCCGCGACATCGTCGCGCTGCCGCTGCTCCTCACCCGCGCCTTCCACGCGAAGGCCGACATCCCCGCCGTGCTGCGCGAGTCGACCGCCGCGCACCCCCGGCTGAGGGTCGCGGTGGCCGATGTCCTCGGCCCCTCGCCCCTGCTGACCGCAGCCCTGGAGCGGCGGCTGGCCGAGGCCGGGGTCACCCCCGGCGACCGCTCGACCGGGGTCGTCCTGGCCTCGGCGGGCTCCACCGACCCGGAGGCGATCGCAGTGATCGCTGAAATCGCGCGGGAGTGGCGGCACACCGGTTGGTGCGCCGTGCGGCCTGCGTTCGCCTCCGCATCCCTTCCCCGGACCGAGGACGCGGTCCGGCAACTGCGGGCCGAGGGCGTCCGCCGTATCGCCGTCGCCCCGTACGTCATCGCGCCGGGCTTCCTGCCCGACCGCATCGTCCGCGGTGCCCGCGAGTCCGGCGCCGACGCCCTCGCTCCTGTGCTGGGCGCGGCCCCGGAACTCGTCGAGCTGCTGCTGGAGCGTTATGCGGGGGCCCTTCTCCCCCGCCGGATCCTGCTCTCGGCCTGACGCGTCAGGCGGCGGGTGTGGTGCCGTTCGCGGTCACCGAAGGACCGGTTCCCGCGGCGGTGACCGCCGCGATGGTGACCTGGTACGCGGTGCCCGGGGTGAGACCGCCGATGACGCGGAACATCCCCTTGCCGGACGGCTGGGTGACGAGCGTGTCCCGGCCTGCGACCTCGATCGTGCGGCCGTCGGAGACGGTGATCAGATAGCCCGTGACCTCGGCGGCGCCGGTGTTCACCGGCGGCGTCCAGACGACGGTCGCCGCGTGCGCCTGGGCGCGCAGTTTCGCCCCGGTGGGTGCGGCGGACAGCGTCGTCACGGCGGCGGGCACCAGAGGATGCGACGGCAGCGAAGCCGCCCCGCTTCCAAGGGAGTTGGCCGCGCTCACGGCGACGGTGTACGGCTCACCGGGCCGCAGCCCCGTGACGCGGAGGTAACCGCGGGTGCGGAACTCCGCGGCCGTGACCGGCACCGTCGCCGCCTCATGGCCCGCGGCGTCGTACACATGCGCCGTGTAGGACGTCACGGGCGCTCCGCCGTCGGCGAAGGTGGGGTTGAAGGTGACGACCAGCGCGGTCGTGCCACCGGAGCTGGTGCCGACGCGTGACGGTGCCTCAGGGGTGCTGAGGGCGCCGATCCGCCGGTTGAGCAGCCCGCGGTAGGCGGGTTCGAGGCCCGCGTTGGCGACGATCGCGGCGGGGGCGTCGGACGGGGCGGCGATGATGCGGTTGCCGGTGGTGACGAGTCCCTTGTTGTCACCGTCGCCGGTGCCCTCCTCCCACCAGTTGTCCTTGACGAGGGTCGGGTCGTTGTTGCCGAGCGCGTCGCGGAAGTCGGTGTGGCGGCTGGCGACGTTGGCGTACGAGGCGCCGTAGAGGACGTTGCCCTGGACCGTCTCGTACGTGCAGCCGTTGTCGGTGTAGACGCTCTTGCCCAGGCCCCACTGTCCGTGGATGACGTTGCCGGTGACCTTCTCGCCGTCGGCGATCGAGGTGCCGGTCAGCCCCTGCGTGTAGATGCCGCCGCCGTCGTCCAGCATCTGCATGTAGTCGAAGATGAGGTTGTCGCGTACGGCGTTGTCGTGGCCGGCGTTCGGGGTCGCGGGCGAGCCGATCTTGTCGGGCCAGCCGCCCCAGCCCAGCGAGATCGCGGAGTAGCCGACGTGGTCGATCTGGTTGTGGGCGATCGTGGTGTGCTGGGTGTAGCCGTTGAGGATCGCGACCCCGCCGTGGAATTCGCGGGGCAGCGCGTAGAGGTGGTTGTCGGTGACCTGGACGCCGGTGGCGGGTTCGGCGCCGTCGACGCCGCCGATCTCCAGGCCGTTGCCGGAGATGTCGGTGAAGATGCTGCCGCTGACCCGGGCGTCCTGCGTCCCGGTGCCCAACTCCAGTCCCGCCGCGCCGAGATGCGCGAACACATCACCGGAGAACTCGACGCCTCGGCTGTACGCGAGCGAGACGTTGCCCGGCATCTTCGTCCAGTCGGCGAACGGGCAGGTACCGCCCTCGACGAAGTGGCAGAGACCCTGGGTGGCCCAGCCGGTCGGCCCGGTGATCGTGTAGCCGGCCTGGATCTCGGAGAATCCGCCGGGACCCGACGGGGTCAGCCAGGTCGCGTAGCTGAACTGCAGCCCGCGGAAGGAGACGTCGCGCAGGGGCGCGGCGGCCGTTCCGCCGCCGTCGATCAGCTTCTGTGCGACCGGGGCCTCGACATCGGCGTGCCGTGGGTCCTCGCCGGGGCGCGGCAGGTAGTAGACGGTGTGGGCCTTGCGGTCGAAGTACCACTCGCCGGGCTGGTCGAGCAGCTCGTAGGCGTTCTCGATGTACGAGGCGTGGCCGCTGTTGGTGAGCTTGCCGGGGCCGACCATGCTGACGGTCCGGCCGGGGATGTCGGGGAATTCAACACGTCTGTTGGAATTGTCCCAGCAGGGCTGGGCCATCGTGATCGTGGTGCCGGTGGCCGAGGCGAGGGGGCAGCGTGGCTCGGTCCACTGGCCGAGGCCGTCGCGGTCGATGTTCCACAGCGACTCGCCGCTGGTGTAGACGAACTCGGCGTCGCCGATGTTCCGCCAGCCGGCGAGCGTGCCGGCGGAGGCCGTGTAGCCGGTGGCGGTGGCGGTCAGTCCGACGGGCACCTGGCCACGGGCGCGCTGGGCGCGCACCCCGTCGACGTACAGCTGCCGGGTGTTGGTGAGCCCGCTCGGCGCGGGCGCGGACCACAGTCCCGGCCGGCCGGCGACCTGGTGCCAGCCGGTCACCTGGCGGCCACCGCTGATGACCGCGGACCCGGCGCCGTCCCAGATCACCCGGTGGCCGTTGCTCCCGGAGTCGCGGGCGTCGAGCACGAGGGGCTTGGACTGCCGGTAGGTGCCCGGGGCCAGATGGACGGTCAGATCGGCGGTGAGGTGCCCGGCGCGTGCGCGGGCGAGGTCGCGGGCGTGTTCCAGGGTGCGGACGGGGTGCTTGGTGGTGCCGGGGGCGTGGTCGTCACCGGCCGGGGAGACGTAGACATCGCGTGACGCGGCCGCCGGTGCTCCGGCGGCCGGGGATATTCCGGTGGTGGCGAACGCGGCGACGGCCGCCAGCGAAGCGCAGACGGCTGCGGCTCTGCGGCGAACGGGCCTCAGGGGTGCGGGCATGGTCCCTCCCGTGGGATCGGCCTCGTAAGTGCCGGAAACATACGACCACTGACAGTCCATGGTCAAGGAAATACGCAGCAATCACCGCTTCACTGCAGGGAAGTTGGCTGATTCATCGGAGCACTGGATGATGGTTTCCTTAGTCGATCTTTATAGATGTAAGGGACCGGCGTCCTCTGGGGGTGGGGATAGCCTCCCCTGGATGGGGGAGAACCCCCACCGCCAAGTCACCTGGAAGCCTGATGGGTCGGCCGCCCCTCAGCCCCTAGCGTCATGGGTGAAGCAAGCGGTGCGGTGCCGCTGCCATGACGAGGGGGAACCGTGAGTCGCGGACGCGCACACGGCAGCAAAATGGGAATCGCTGCGGCAATGGGTGGCTGGAGCGCCCGGCACCGCTGGACCGCCGTCATCGGCTGGCTGGTCTTCGTGGTCCTCGCGCTGGCCATCGGGCAGATGGCCGGCCGGGTGGACGCCAGCCAGGAGGAAGGCCTCCCGGGTGAGGTCAGCCAGGCGGCGGGGATCATCGACGACGCGGGCATCAAGGGTGCCGCCGGCGAGATGGTGCTCATCCAGGTCAAGTCCGGCGGCACGGTCGCGGATCCCGCGGTCCACACCGCCGTGGACGCCGTCATAGCCGCGGTCAAGAGCACCGGCCAGGCCACCAACATCACCTCGCCCTACGACACCAAGGCGATCTCCGCGGACCAGAAGTCCGCACTGGTCCGGTTCGAGATGACCGGTGACAAGAAGACCGCCAAGGAGCGCGTCACCAAGGTCACCGACGCGGTCGCGGGAACGCAGGCCAAGTACCAGGACCTGCGGATCGAGGAGTTCGGCGACGCGAGCTCCGAGAAGGTGCTCGGTGACGCGTTCGGCGACGACTTCAAGACCGCCGAGTTCTCCGCGGTCCCGGTCGCCCTCGGCATCCTGCTGATCGCCTTCGGCGCACTGGTCGCCGCCCTGCTGCCGGTCCTCCTCGCGGTGACCGCCTTCGTGGCGACCACCGGTCTGGTCGCGGTCGTCAGCCACCTGGTGCCGATGAGCGACACCGCCAACTCCGTGATGCTGCTGGTCGGTCTGGCCGTCGGCGTCGACTACTGCCTGTTCTACCTGCGCCGCGAGCGTGAGGAGCGGGCCGCGGGACACGACGCGCAGACCGCCATCAAGATCGCCTCGGCGACGTCCGGCCGCGCCATCCTCATCTCCGGCATCACCGTGATCGTCGCGATGGCCGGCATGCTCTTCACCGGCATCGCGGACTTCAAGGCCATGGGCGTGGCCACCATGATGGTCGTCGCGGTCGCCATGTTCGGCTCCGTGACCGTCCTTCCCGCGCTGCTCTCGCTGCTCGGCCACCGGGTCGAGAAGGGCCGCATCCCGTTCCTCAACCGCGCCCGGAAGAACACCCCGCAGCGCTCCGCCACGAGCAACAGCCGCTTCTGGACGGCAGTTCTCACCCCCGTGCTGCGCAACCCGAAGACCGCCACCGTCATCGCCGGCGGCGCGCTGATCCTCATCGCCTCCCCGGCGCTCGGGCTGCACACCGCGAACCTCACGATGAACCAGGAGCTCGGCGACGACCTGCCGATCATCCAGACCTACGACCGCATCAACGTGGCGTTCCCCGGCGGCCCCGACCCGGCGCACGTGGTCGTCAAGGCCGACGACATCAACGCGGCACCCGTCAAGCAGGCGATCGAGGACTTCCGCGCCAAGGCCGTCTCGAAGGGCGCCAGCAAGGGCCCGGTCACCGTGGTCGTCCACGCCAAGGAGAACATCGCGCAGATCGACGTCCCGCTGGCGGGTGGCACGGACAAGACCAAGGCCGAGGCCGGACTGGTCCAACTGCGGGACGAGATACGGCCCGACACGCTCGGCAAGGTCCCGGGGCTCGAAGCGCCCATCACCGGTCAGACGGCCGGCTCGATGGACTTCACCAACAAGATCACGAGCAGCGTCCCGCCGGTCTTCGCCTTCGTGATCGTCTTCGCCTTCCTCCTGATGCTGCTGTCCTTCCGCTCCCTCACCATCGCCGCCACCTCCATCGTCCTCAACCTGCTGTCGGTGGGCGCGGCCTACGGTGTCCTCGCCGCCGTCTTCCAGCACGGCTGGGGCGCGGGGCTGGTGGGTGCCACGGGAACCGGCGCGGTCGTCGCCTGGCTGCCGCTCTTCCTCTTCGTGATCCTGTTCGGGCTGAGCATGGACTACCACGTCTTCGTGGTCTCCCGGATCCGCGAGGCCAAGATGCGCGGCCTCAGCACCCAGAGCGCCATCCAGCACGGCATCACCACCACGGCGGGCGTCGTCACCAGCGCGGCGGTCATCATGGTCGCGGTGTTCGCCATCTTCGGAACGCTCTCCATGCAGAGCATGAAGCAGATGGGCGTCGGCCTGGCGGTGGCCGTCCTCATCGACGCGACCGTCATCCGCGGGGTCCTGCTCCCCGCCGTCATGGCCCTGCTCGGCGAGCGCAACTGGTACCTGCCCAAGTGGCTCGGCTGGCTCCCGGACATGACCCACGACGAGGCCGTGCTGGCCCCGCCGGTGCCCGCCCCGGCCGGCCGCCCGGCCGAGGAGTACGACGCGGCCCGCGTCTGACCTTCTCCCGCTCACTGCCGGCCCGGTCTCTCACGGGGGAGACCGGGCCGGCCCATGTCCTCTTCCGCACAGCGCCCAGGGGCGCCGCACCCCTGCCACCGCCGGTCCCTCAGCCGACCGCGCCGGCGTGCTTGGCCGCGTACCGCCGCGCCTTGGTGCGGTTGCCGCAGACCCGCAGGGAGCACCAGCGGCGGCTGCGGTTCTTGGAGACGTCCCGGAAGACCCAGGCGCAGGCGTGCTCGGCGCAGCGCTTGAGGCGGGCGGCCTCGCCGGTGATGACCAGTTCGGTCCAGGCGACGGCGATCAGAGCCAGCGCGTTTCTGGCGGGCGGCAGTTCCGGCGCCGGGAGCAGGGCGGCGGAGGTGCCGCGCCGGACGGTGCTCAGCAGCGGGAGTTCGCGCAGCGCCTCGTCCGCGGCGAGGATCAGGGCCGGGAGGACGAGGAACCACACGCCCCGGTCATGACGCCGCGGGCGGGTCCTGGGTGGCGCGGTGGCCAGGGTCACGGCAGGCGGGCTCCTTCGCGCGGCTCCGTCGGACGGTCCGCCCGGCCGGCGTGGAGCCGGCCCCGGCGGGCCCCCGTCATGGTCCGGACCCCCGGGCGGCCCGTCAAGACCATGTGACGGCACGTCGGCTCCGGGCCGGCGGCGCGGGCACCTGCCCGCGGGCAGGTGCGAGACTGTCGGTGATCATTCGAACGGGGAACGGCGGAGGGCAGTCGTGGGGCAATCGGGCACGGCGTTCACGGAGGAACGGGCACGGGCCGTCCTGGCGGCAGCGGCGAGGCCCGCGGCGGCTTCCGCTGCGGCCACCACTACGGCCTCCGCTACGGATCCGGCGGGCTCCGGGGCGCCGGACGCCGCCGGGGTTCGGCTGCTGGCGCTGGGCGAGAACGCGGTGTTCGCGGTGGGCGACGGTCTCGTCGTCAAGATCGGCCGCAGCGCCGAACTGCTCGAGCGCGCCGAGCGCGAGGTGCGGATCGCCGGCTGGCTGGCGGAGCACGACGTGCCGGCGGTCCGGGCGGCCACGCCGCAGGCCCGGCTGGTCGATGGCCATCCCGTCACGTACTGGGTGCGGCTGCCCGAGCCGGTACGCCCCGCAGGACCCGCCGACCTCGCCGGACTGCTGCGGCTGGTGCACGCGCTGCCGGAACCGTCGGGGCCGTCCGCTCCGGTGCTGCCGCCGCGCGATCTGCTGGGCGGGGTGGAACGCTGGCTGCGGCTCGCGGGCGACGCCATCGATCCGGCGGACGCCGCGTACCTGCGCGACCGGCGGGACGGATTCGCCGCGGCCGCCGCCGCGCTGACGCCCCGGCTGCCGCGCGGCCCGGTGCACGGCGACGCGCTGCCGCGCAACGTCCAGGTCGGCCCCGACGGGCCGGTGCTGGTGGACCTGGAGACGTTCTCCACCGATCTGCGCGAACACGATCTGGTGGTGATGGCGCTCAGCCGGGACCGCTACGGTCTCGACCCGGCCGCCTACGACACCTTCACGGCGGCCTACGGCTGGGACGTGCGCGAGTGGGACGGCTGCGCCGTGCTGCGCGGCGCGCGGGAGACCGCCAGCTGCGCCTGGGTCGCCCAGCACGCGCCCGCGAACCCCGCGGCTCTCGCCGAGTTCCGCCGCCGCGTCGCGTCGCTGCGCGACGGCGACCCAGAGGTCCGCTGGTACCCGTTCTGACGCACGGGCCCTTCGGACCGCAACCTTGACGACAGCCCCGGCCGGTCCACGCGCTCCGGCACGCCGACCCCGTCCGACCGCCCGGCCCGAAGCCCGAGCCCCGGACCGCGCAGCTCCCGCGGGTCAGCTCCCACCCTCGAAGTCCGCGCGGCGCGCGCGGGATGCCGGCGCGGCCCGGTGCGCCGTCGGCGCCCCGACCCCGACGACCCCTCGGCGGCCGAGCGGTCAGCGCGACCCGCGGCCGCCCGGAACATCCGGTTCGTCCAGCAGCTGAACGTCGGACGGGCGGGTGCGCTGCTGCGGCAGCAGCGCGTCCAGCCGCAGCGGCCAGGACGCGTCGACGACGGCCTCCGGGTCGCGGTCGCGGCGCAGCCACTTCTGGTAGCCGGTGGCCCAGTCGGTGTACCAGCGGATCTGGGAGCGGTGCAGGTCCCAGAGGTCGGCGTCGCCCGCCTCCGCGTACCGCTCGCCCAGCGCGCGGGCGACCCGGACGGCGGCGAGTGCGTCGGCGCCCGCCTCGTGCGCGTCGTCCAGCACCACCCCGTACACCGCGCAGGCCGCCTCCAGATTGCGCTTGCCCTTGCGGTACTTGTCCAGCGCCCGGTCCATGACCAGCGGGTCCAGGACCGGTCCGACGGCCGGGCCGGGGGCGCCGCCGAGGCCCGGCAGCTCATGGCGGCGCAGCTCGGCGGCGAGCAGGCTCAGGTCGAAGGGGGCGTTGTAGACGACGACCGGTACACCGTCCGCCCAGTACTCGCGCAGCGCGCGGGCTATCTCGGCGACGGCCTCCCGGGCAGGACGGCCCTCAGCCACGGCCCGCTCGGTCGTGATGCCGTGGATCGCGGTCGCGCCCTCGGGAATGGCCACGCCGGGATCGACGAGCCACTCCCGGTGCCGTATCGGCTCACCGCCCTTGACCT
Source organism: Streptomyces sp. H39-C1 (assembly GCF_027158125.1). NCBI lineage: Bacteria > Bacillati > Actinomycetota > Actinomycetes > Kitasatosporales > Streptomycetaceae > Streptomyces > Streptomyces sp. H39-C1. The sequence goes on along the minus strand of NZ_JAPVLS010000088.1, from coordinate 20,082 downwards.
CGGTGACCGCGGCCGTGACGATCCGCGCCTCGTGCGGATCCGTCCCCGTCGTCTCCAGGTCGAAGCCGACCAGCAGCTCCCGATGCCATGCCATGCGCCTACCTCCCACTGGTCCCCCGTGTGCTCTGCCATCCTCTCGTGCACCACTGACAGTGGGTCCCCCGGGTGTCAGGAGACCGCCCCGGGTGTCACGACACCGGTCAGGACACCGGCCGGGAGTCGGCCCAGACTCCTTCGAACTCCTCGCGGTAGACGTCGAAGAGTCCGCTGTGCTCACCGCGCCGGTCGTCCTTGACGACATGGCGCGAGGGACCGCGCAGCACCATCACCGGGACCTCCATCCCGCGGGCCTTGCGCAGATAGGACTGGACGACCGCGAGTCCGTCGGCGCTGTCGCCGTCGACGAGGTACGCGGTGAAGCGCGGGGTCTCGTCGAAGACCCGGATCTCGAAGGCCGCGGGATCGCGCAGCCGGGCCCGGACCCGGCGCATGTGCATGATGTTCATCTCGACGGAGCGGCTCAGCTCGCCGCGCCCGAGCCCGAGCTCGCGCTCCCGGCGGCGGACCGCGCTGCTGGCGGGGTTGAGGAAGAGCAGCCGGATACGGCAGCCGGACTCCGCGAGCCGCATCAGCCGGCGGCCGGAGTAGTTCTGCACGAGGAGGTTCAGGCCGATGCCTATCGCGTCCAGCCGGTGCGCCGAGCCGAAGAGGTCCTCGGCGGGCAGCTGGCGCTGGAGCCGGACCCGGTCGGAGTAGACACCGACGACATCGGCGTAGCGGTCGGCGACCAGTTCCTCGACGACGTCGACGGGGAGCCGGTCGGCGGCGGCGTAGCCGGAGCCGGAACCGAGGATGTCCAGCAGCCGGGCGGCGGCCCGTTCGGCCTGCGCGAGGACGGTGCGGGACAGCGCGCGGTTGCGGGAGACGACATGCCGGGCGACCTCGAGCTCGTCGAGCGCGAGTTCGAGATCGCGGCGCTCGTCGAAGTACGGCTCGAAGCACGGCCAGTGCTGAACGACGAGTTCCCGCAGCTGCGGGAGTGTCAGGAAGCTGAGGATGTTGTCGTCGGCGGGGTCGAGCAGGAAGCCCTTGCGGCGGCTGACCTCACGGACGGCGGCAGCGCGCTGCACCCATTCGTGTCCGGCCGGGCCCGCGGCGGCGACCACCCACTCCTCGCCGTGCACGGGCTCGTAGATCGGGCGCAGCACGGCGTTCACGACGGCGCGCAGGCGCTGCTCGACGAGGTTGAGCCAGACGTATGCCCGCCCGGCGCGGCTGGCACGGGTGCGCACCTCCGCCCAGGCGTCGGCGCCCCAGTCCAGTTCCGCTCCTATCTCCAACGGCTGCGCGAGCGTCACCGCGCCGGGCGCACCGTCGGCAGTGGCGCCGCTCTGGTCTCCCTGATCTCCGCCACTGGGGAGCACAAGGCCTCCCGACGTCACCACGCCACCGCCTCCCTCCCCGTCCACGATCAAGGAAGGCTACTGCCCACCGGGTGGCACCGCAGCCCTATCGACCCTACTTGACTACAACCGCACCGCGTCATCACCCTTACGGTTGCTGGCCGTTGGGACACCGGGTGACGTACGGAACCCTTTCCGGCGAAGATCCGATCTTCGCAAATGGCACTTTTGCTCCCACATCTACGCGAAGATACAGCGTTGACAACGATGTGACCGGGCGAGCGGCCTACCGTCATCCGGTCCCGGAGTGGAAGAGTCGCGACATGCAAGTCTGGCCGGGTACGGCATATCCCCTCGGCGCCACGTACGACGGCGCGGGCACCAATTTCGCCCTCTTCTCCGAAGTAGCCGAGCGCATCGAACTGTGCCTGCTGCACGACGACGGCTCCGAGACGGCCGTGGAGCTGCGGGAGGCCGACGCCTTCGTGCGGCACGCCTATCTGCCGGGCGTGATGCCGGGCCAGCGGTACGGATTCCGGGTGCACGGCCCGTACGAGCCGGCCAAGGGCAACCGCTGCAACTCGTCGAAGCTGCTCATGGACCCCTATGCGAAGGCCGTGAGCGGGTCGATCGACTGGGACGAGGCGGTGTACGGCTACCAGTTCGGCCAGCCGGAGACCCGCAACGACCAGGACTCGGCACCGCACACCATGACCTCGGTCGTGGTGAACCCGTACTTCGACTGGTCCGACGACCGGCCGCCGCGGATCGACTACCACCGCATGGTGATCTACGAGGCCCACGTCAAGGGCCTGACGATGCTTCACCCCGATCTGCCCGAGGAGATCCGCGGCACCTACGCGGCCCTCGCACACCCGGCGGTCATCGGCCACCTGGTGGAACTCGGCGTCACCACGCTGGAGCTGATGCCGGTCCATCAGTTCGTGCTGGACCACCGGCTGGCGGACGCGGGGCTGAACAACTACTGGGGTTACAACACCATCGGTTTCTTCGCCCCGCACAACACGTACTCCTCGCTGGGCGACCGGGGCCAGCAGGTCCTGGAGTTCAAGACGGCGGTGCGGGCGCTGCACGCCGCCGGCATCGAGGTGATCCTCGACGTGGTCTACAACCACACCGCAGAGGGCAGCCATCTGGGGCCGACGCTGTCCTTCCGGGGGCTCGACAACGCGTCGTACTACCGGCTGGGCGACGACAAGCGCTATTACATGGACACCACCGGCACCGGCAACTCGCTGCTGATGCGCAGTCCGCACGTACTGCAGATGATCATGGACTCGCTGCGTTACTGGGTCACCGAGATGCACGTGGACGGATTCCGCTTCGACCTCGCGGCGACGCTGGCCCGGCAGTTCCACGAGGTGGACCGGCTGTCGTCCTTCTTCGACCTGGTGCAGCAGGACCCGGTGGTCAGCCAGGTCAAGCTGATCGCCGAGCCGTGGGACGTCGGCGAGGGCGGCTACCAGGTCGGCAACTTCCCGCCGCTGTGGGCCGAGTGGAACGGCAAGTTCCGCGACACCGTCCGGGATCTGTGGCGGGGCGAGAACGCCACCCTCGCGGAGTTCGCCTCCCGGCTGACCGGCTCCTCGGACCTCTACCAGGACGACGGCCGCCGCCCGCTGGCCTCCATCAACTTCGTGACCTGCCACGACGGCTTCACCCTCAACGACCTGGTCTCGTACAACGACAAGCACAACGAGGCCAACGGCGAGGACAACCGCGACGGCGAGAGCCACAACCGCTCGTGGAACTGCGGCGAGGAGGGCGAGACCGAGGATCCGGGCATCCTGGCCCTGCGCGGCCGCCAGCTGCGGAACTTCATCGCCACCCTGATGCTCTCCCAGGGCGTGCCGATGCTCTCGCACGGCGACGAGTTCGGCAGGACCCAGCGCGGCAACAACAACGCGTACTGCCAGGACAACGAGCTGGCCTGGGTGCGCTGGCCGAAGGCGGGCGAGACGGGGGCGCAGCGGCTGCACGAGTTCATCCGCACCATGGTCTGGCTGCGCCGCGACCATCCGGTCTTCCGCCGCCGGCGCTTCTTCCACGGCCGTCCGGTGGAGGGCACCCACGACGAGCTCTCCGACATCGCCTGGTTCACCCCCGAGGGCGAGGAGATGGCCCAGCGGGACTGGCAGGCGGCGCACGCCAAGTCGCTGGTGGTGTTCCTCAACGGCAGCGCGATCTCCGAGCCGGGCGCGCGCGGCGAGCGGATCACGGACGACTCCTTCCTGCTGCTGTTCAACGCGCAGGCCGAGGAGCTGGAGTTCGTGGTTCCGGTCAACCACGGCAAGGAGTGGCAGCTGGTGGTGAACACCGGCCGGGCCGAAGGGGTGGAGCCGGGCAGCGGGCGGAAGGTCAAGGCCGGCGACCGGCTGCAGCTGACCGACCGGAGCCTGGTGGTGCTGCAACGCCCGGCGTAATCGATGGACTGATGTGATCGTAGGACCGTGCGGCGGGGTACGCACTCCTGCATGACCCCGCCGACGGCCGACGTGCCCACTGCCACCTACCGGCTGCAGCTGCAACCGGACTTCACGTTCACCGACGCCGAGGCGGTGGTGCCCCGCCTCGCCGCGCTCGGCGTCTCCCATCTGCATCTGTCCCCGGTGCTCCAGGCCGCGCCCGGCTCCACGCACGGGTACGACGTGGTCGACCACACCCGGATCAGCGAGGTGCTGGGCGGTGAGGAGGGGCTGCGGGCGCTGTCCCGCACCGCCCGCGCGCACGGTCTCGGCCTCGTCCTGGACACCGTGCCCAACCACATGGCGGTGCCGGCTCCGGAGTACCTCAGCCGCCCGCTGTGGTCGGTGCTACGGGAAGGGACGGACTCCCCCTACGCCCGGTGGTTCGACATCGACTGGGCGGCGCTGGACGGCAAGCTGCTGATGCCGGTCCTGGGGGCCCCGCTCGACGAGGTGCTGGGCCGGCTGCGCGTCGAGGACGACAAGGCGCTCGGCGAGCCGGTGCTGCGCTACTACGACCATGCCTTCCCGCTGCGCGCCGGCACCGAGGAGCTCCCGCTGCGCGCGCTGCTCGACGCCCAGTGGTACCGGCTCGCCCACTGGCGGGAGGCCAGGACCGATCTCAACTACCGGCGTTTCTTCACGATTTCCGATCTGATCGCGGTCCGGGTCGAGGACCCTGAGGTCTTCGACGCGACCCACGCCAAGCTGCTGGAGCTGCTGCGCGAAGGCGTCGTGGACGGTCTGCGCATCGACCATCCCGACGGTCTCGCCGACCCCGCCGGATATCTGCGCCGGCTCGCCGCCGCGACCGGCGGCCGCTGGACCGTGGTGGAGAAGATCCTCGGCCACGACGAGCGGCTGCCCGCCGACTGGGCCTGCGCCGGGACCACCGGGTACGACTCCCTGGACCGGGTCGACGGGCTGTTCGCCGATCCGGCCGGGGTGGAGCGGATCACGGCGGGGTACGCCGACTTCACCGGCCAGGACGCCGACCGGGGCGGCGAGTGGGCACCGACCGCGCGGCGCGCCGCGTACAAGATCGTGACACGGGACCTGGCCGCCGAGGTGAGCCGGCTCGGGCGCACCGCCGCCCGCGCGCTGCCGGACCGGGATCCGGCGGTGCTGCGCCGGGCCATCCGCGAGCTGCTGGTCCGGCTGCCGGTCTACCGCCCGTACGTCGTGCCGGGCGAGGACGCGCCGGCCGAGGCGGTCACGATGCTGGAGACCGCGGCCCGTGAGGCGGGGGTGCCGGCCGCGGCGGAGATCCGTGATCTCGCGCTGGGAGCGGACGCCGGGTTCGCGGTCCGCTTCGCCCAGGTCGCCTCCGCGCTGCACGCCAAGGCCGTCGAGGACACCGCCTTCTACCGCTGGTACCCGCTGCTGCCGCTCAACGAGGTCGGCCGGGACCCCGCGTACCCCACCACCACTCCGGAGGAGTTCCACGCCTTCTGCGCCCGCCTCCAGCGCGACTGGCCCGCCACCGGCACCGTCCTGTCCACCCACGACACCAAGCGCAGCGCCGACGTCCGCGCCCGGCTCGCCGCGATCTCGGAGCACCCGGCCCTGTGGCGGTCCTGGCTGCGCCGTGAATCGGACCATCTGCGCAGCTACTTCACCCGTGCCGGCATTCCGCTGGTCGACCGGCACGCCGAGTACCTGGCCTGGCAGTACGCCGTGGTCTTCTGCAGCTACGGCGCCGAGGACGTGGTCGCCGCGACACTGCTGAAGTCGGAACGCGAGGCGGGGCTGCGCACCAGCTGGACGGAGCAGGACACGGCGTACGAGAAGCGGCTCGACACCTTCACCCGCGAGCTGATCACCGGGCCGACCTACTACGCGACCGCCGATATCTCCCGCGCGATCGAGGCTCCCTCACAGGTCAACCGGCTCGGCGCGGTGCTGCTGCATCTGACGATGCCGGGCGTGCCGGACATCTACCAGGGCGACGAGCACCCCCAGCTGCTCCTCGTCGATCCCGACAACCGCCGCCCGTACCGGCCGGGCGTCCGGCGGTCGGGCGGGCCGGACGGACCGAAGGAGCTGGTGACGACGACGGCGCTGCTGCTGCGCCGCGAGCACCCCGGCTGGTTCGGCCCCGAGGCGACGTACGAGCCCCTGCACGCCACCGGTCCGGCCGCCGCCCACTGTGTCGCCTTCGTCAGGACCGGCCGCTCGATCACCGCCGTCACCCGGCTCTCGCACGGCCTGGAGCAGGCGGGCGGCTGGCGTGACACCGAGCTGGCGCTGCCGCCGGGCGACTGGACCGACCGGCTGACGGGCACTCACCACCGCGGCACCGTACCCGTCGCGGACCTGTTCGCGACGCATCCGGTGGCGCTGCTCACGGCGTAGCGCCACCGGCTCCGAGAGCTCCCCGGTCGGTGTCGGGGAGCCAGTGCCTGGCGGGGTCGTAGGCCAGCCAGTCGTGGGTCCGCGCGGTGCGCGCGAAGGCGTCGAGGAGCGGTGCCAGCGCCGGGTGGCTCTCGCTCGCGCGCCAGATGACGTGCCAGGCGTAGAGCGGCGTCGGGTCCACGACGGGGATCTCGACCAGGCCGGTGCCGGGCGGGATCTCCACATCGGTGGGCAGCAGCGAGAAGAGGTCGGGGCGGCCGCGCAGGTGGTCGAGGAAGGGTTCGAGACCGAGGTTGATCCCGCCGAAGTCCCCCGGGATGTCGAAGCGTTCCACGAAGCTCCGGAGGAATTCGAGCTTCTCCATCGCGGCCGGGAACCACAGCCGGCCGGCCCGCAGATCGTCCGGCCGCAGCGCCGATGCGACGGCGAGCGGGCTGTCCCGGCTCAGCACCGCCTTGACCGGGTCGAGGCGCACCAGCCGGCGGGTGAGGGTGCGTGGCCACGGCTCGTCCAGGCCGTGGGTGCGGCCGAGCGCGAAGTCGATCTCGTCGGCCCGCAGACCGGCCAGCGCCGTCACGAGTCCGGGCCGCAGGCTCAGCTCGATGTCCAGGTCCGGCTGTTCCCCGACGACCAGCCGGATCGTCCGCAGCGGGACGAACATATGGCCCCACACGGTCACCCGCAGCGGGCGCTCGCTGTGCCGGGCGGCCGCCACCGCCGCCTCCCCGGCCCGTACGACGTCCTGGGCGGGCCCGAGGAACCGCTGCCCGGCGGGGGTCAGTCCGACGCTGTGCCCGGTGCGGTCGAAGAGCCGCACGCCGAGCGCGTCCTCCAGGCGGGCGATGCGCTTGGACAGCGCCTGCTGGCTGAGGAACAGCTCGGCGGCCGCCTGCCCGAAGTGCAGCCGCTGCGCCGTGACGACGAAGGCCCTGACCTGCGCGAGATCGAGATCCACCGCCGACGTTCCCCCGTTCCGGTACGGCTCATGCCTGCCGGGTCGGCTGCACGATCACCTGGCGCAGGTTAACGTGCGCGGGGCGGCTGGTGACAAACCCGATGATGTCGGCGATCTCGTCCGACGACAGCGTGCCCATCGCCTCGTACATGCCCCCGAGCTGCGCCGACAGCTCCTGGTTGTCGATGTGGTGGCCGAGCTCGGTGTCGGTCAGCCCCGGCTCGATGTTGGTGACGCGGACGTCGCGCGGACCGAGTTCGGAGCGCAGCAGCGCCGACAGATGGGTGAGCGCGGCCTTCGTCGCCCCGTAGACGGCGTAGTTGGGGAAGATCAGGTGCGCACCGATCGACGAGATGTTGACCAGGTCGGCGGGCCGGTGCTCGGCCGCGGCGGCGACGAGGTCGGCGGTGAAGGCGCGGATGATCCGCAGCACGCCCGTCACATTGGTGTCGATCATGCGGGACCATTCGTCGATCCGGCCGTCGTCGAGCGGGTTGGGCAGCATGACGCCGGCCGAGTTCACCACCAGGTCGACGGGTCCGTACGCCTGGTGGATCCGGTCGGCGGCCGCGTCCACGGACGCGCCGTCGGTGACGTCGACCGGTACGGCCAGCGCTTGGCCGCCGGCCGCGGCGATCTTCCCGGCCAGCTCGTCCAGCCGGTCCGCGCGGCGGGACAGCAGCGCGACCCGGGCGCCGTGCGCGGCGAGCAGCCGGGCGGTGGCCTCACCCATGCCGCTGGCGGCTCCGGTGACGACTGCGGTGCGGCCGGCGAGGTTGTCGTAGCTCATGAGGAAGTGCTCCCTGAAGTGGTGGTGCGGGGGTGTCCTGCTGACGGGCTCCACTCTGCGACCGTTCGCGAGGGCCACCCAGGGCTGTGCTTTTCCTGGGTCCGGCAGTACCAGGCTGGCTTTCCGGCAGCGCTCTAGGCTGCTGTCCATGGACAGTGATCTGAGCGGTTTCCTGCAGTCGCGCCGCGCCCGTATCCAGCCGGACGACGTGGGCCTTCCCTCGCACGGCCGGCGGCGGGTGCCGGGGCTGCGCCGCGAGGAGGTCGCCCAGCTCGCCGGGGTGAGCGTGGACTACTACATCCGGCTGGAGCAGGGCCGCGGCCAGAACGTGTCCGACGCCGTCCTCGACGCGATCGCCCGGGTGCTGCGGCTCGACGAGACCGAGCAGGAGCACCTGCGGGCGCTGGCCCGGCCGGCCCGTACCGCCCGCACGGCGTCGCGCGGCAGCCGGCGGGTACGGCCGGGACTGCGGCTGCTGCTCGACTCGATGGGCGGGCCGGCCTTCGTCCTGGGGCGGCGGATGGACGCCCTGGCGTGGAACGCGCTCGGTGACGCCGTCTGCGGGTTCTCCGCATACCCGGACGGCGAGTGCAACATCGCCCGGTCGGTGTTCCTGGACGAGCAGACCCGCGGCCTGTACCCGGACTGGAACGCGGTGGCCGCCGAGACCGTCGCGTATCTGCGGCTGGACGCGGGGCGGCACCCGGACGACCAGCGGATGGCCGCGCTGATCGGCGAGTTGTCGCTCAAGAGCGACGAGTTCCGGCGGCTGTGGGCCGATCATCTGGTCAAGGAGAAGACCTACGGGGTGAAGCGGATCGCCCACTCCGTCGTCGGGGAGCTGGACTTCGGCTACGAGACGCTCACGCTGCCCGGTGATCCGGACCAGACGCTGGTCGCGTACACCGTCGCGCCGGGCTCGAAGACGGCCGAGCGGCTGGCGCTGCTCGCCAGTTGGATCACGGAGCCGACCGTCCGGACCCCGTGACGCCCCCTGGAGTGCACTGACAACCGACGGTTGTCGAGACCGCCAAAAGGCTGTTGGACACACCCTCTGACCTGCGGCTTTTCTTGATCTCAGCGCGGCACACCCGCACCGCGCCGGATCGAGGAACAGACGATGAAGGCACTGCTGCCCACCGGGCGTCCCGACGGCCTGGTGGTCCTGGGCGACACCGAGGAGCCCCGGCCCGCGCCGGACGAGGCGCTGGTCAAGGTCGAGGCGTTCTCCGTCAACCGGGGTGAGGTCTTCCGGCTGCACACCCCGCAGCCGCGGCAGCGGCCCGGCAAGGACATCGCGGGCCTGGTCGTCCAGGCCGCGGCCGACGGGTCCGGGCCGCGGGCCGGACAGCGGGTCGTCGGTCATCCGGTGGGCGGCGGCTGGGCCGAGTACGCGGCGGTCCGCACCGACGCGCTCGCCGTCCTGCCGGACGGCGTCTCCTCGATCCGCGCCGCCGCGCTGCCGCTGGCCGGGCTCACCGCGCTGCGGCTGCTGCGCACCACCGGCTGTGTGTCCGGGCATCCGCTGCTGCTCACCGGCGCGTCCGGCGGCGTCGGCCACTACTTCACCGAACTGGCCATCGGCGCGGGCGCCGAGGTCACCGCCGTCACCGCGACGCCCGAACGCGGCAAGCGTCTGGCCGAGTTCGGCGCGACCGTCGTCCATGACCTGGCCGACGCCCGCGGGCCGTTCCACACGGTGCTGGAGTCGGTGGGCGGCGCGACCACCGCCCGGGCGCTGGCGCTGCTGCGGCCGCGCGGCACGATGATCTGGTTCGGCCAGGCGTCCCGCGAGCCCGCCGAGCTGAGCTTCTTCGGGTTCTTCAAGGGCCCCCGCTCCGGCACCGTGCGGCATTTCCATTACGAGCACTTCGACGAGGCGTTCGGCCCCGACCTGGCCGCCCTCGTCCGGCTGGTGGCGAACGACCGGCTGCACCCGGAGATCGGGCGCCTGACCGGCTGGCAGGACACCGCCGCCACTCTCAACGACCTCCGCGACCGGCGGATCACCGGCAACGCCGTACTCACGATCGGACAGCAGTGATGACCACCCTCACCAAGTCACCCGCCACCGAGGCAGGGGCCGCCGCCGGCCAGGACGGCATCCCCCGGATGACCCCCCGCCAGCGCCTCGTCCTCCTGCTGCTCCTCGGCTCGCAGTTCATGCTCGCCGTCGACTTCTCGATCCTCAACGTGGCGCTGCCCGACATCGGCCACGGCCTCGGCTTCTCGCTCGCGAACCTGCAGTGGATCGCCACCGCGATGATGCTGCCCGCCGCCGGGTTCACCCTGCTCTTCGGCCGGCTCGCCGACCTCGTGGGCCGCCGCCGGATGCTGCTGGCCGGCATGGGCCTGCTGGCCGCCGGATCACTGGCCGGCGGGCTCGCCACCGGTCCCGAGATGCTGCTCTGCGCCCGCGTCGCCCAGGGTCTGGCCTCCGCGATGGCCACCCCCGCCGCGCTCTCGCTCCTGACCACCTCGCTGCCGGAAGGCCCGCTGCGGGCCAGGGCGCTGGGCCTGAACGGCACCCTCCTGTCGGCCGGCTTCACCATCGGAGCGATCTTCGGCGGTATCCTCACCGACCTGCTGAGCTGGCGCTGGGCCTTCTTCCTCAACGTGCCCGTCGCGCTGGTCATCCTCTTCACCGCCCCGGCCGTGATCGAGGAGAGCCGCGGCGCCCGCTCCAAGCTCGACGTCCCCGGCGCGATCACCGTCACCGGCGGGCTGCTCGCCCTGGTCTACGGCGTCACCCTGGCCGGCCAGCACGGCTGGACCGACACCACCGCGCTGGGCTGCCTCGCCGCCGCCGCTCTCCTGTTCCTCGCCTTCTGGCGCATCGAGCTGCGCGCCGAGGCCCCGCTCGCCCCGCTGCGGGTCCTGACCCGGCACACCGTCAAGTGGGGCAACTTCGGCGGACTGATCACCTTCACCATGGAGAGCTCGGTCGTCTTCCTGCTGACGCTGTACATGCAGCAGGTGCTGGGCTACTCACCGCTCCGGACCGGCCTGTCGTTCTGCGGTATCGGTGTCGCCGCCTTCGTCGGCGGGATGGCCGCCCCGCGGCTCATCGGCCGCCACGGCACCCGTACCGTCCTGTCCTGCGGGCTGCTCGTCCAGGCCCTCGCCACCGCCGCCTTCTTCTGGCTGGGCACCGACGGCGGCAGCGCCCTGACGCTGCTCCTGGCAGCCTCCGCGGCGGGCGCGTTCGGCCATATCGCGGCGATCGTCGGGTACATGGTCACCGCGACCTCGGGTCTGCCCGACGACGAGCAGGGCCTGGCCACCGGGCTGACCTCGATGACCCAGCAGGTCGGCATCACGATGGGCATCCCGGTGCTCAGCGCGATCGCCACCGCCCGCACCACCGCCACCGGTTCGGTGCTGAGCGGCATCCACACCGCGCTGCTCGTCGACGCGGTGATCGTGCTGGCCGGCTCGGCCCTGGTCTTCGCCGGACTGCGCCGCCGGTAGACCCACAGCGGAACGGTGGAGTCCCGGTAACGGCCGGTGCCGTACAGGGACTCCACCGTTCCGCGTTCGAACACCTCGGCGATCACTCATACTCACCGGCGTGACCACCGACTTCATCGACTCCGCCGAGCAGGAGACCCTGCGGGTCAGCCCGCTGGAGCTCTTCTTCGACCTCGTCTTCGTCTTCACCATCACCCAGCTCACCGCCAGCCTCGCCCACCATCTCGACGGGGGCGGGCTGCTGCGCGTCGTGATCATGCTCGCGGTGATCTGGTGGATGTACGACGCGTTCATCTGGCTCACCAACGCGATGCCGCCCACCACCCACAGCCGGCGCGGGCTGATGCTCGCCGGCATGGCCGGCTTCCTGATCATCTCGCTGGCGATCCCGCACGCCTTCGACGGCAGCGGTGTCGTCTTCGGCCTCGCCTATCTCTTCGTCATAGCCGTGCACACCGGCACCTTCGCCGCCTCGGGGGTGGACCTGAGCTCGGTGGCCCGGATGGGCGCCCTGAACGTCCTCAACGCCGCCCTCGTCGTCATCGGCGGCTATCTGGAGGGCAGTGCGCAGCTCTCGCTGTGGGCGGTGTCCCTCGTCATCCAGCTCTCCACGCCCCGTCTGGTGGGCCTGGGGGAATTCACCATCCGCTGCGGCCACTTCGTCGAGCGGCACGGCCTCGTCATGATCGTGGCGTTCGGCGAGTCCGTGATCGCGATCGGCGTCGGAGCGGGCGACGCGCCGCTGACCGCCGGACGGGTCAGTGCCGCCGTCCTGATGCTCTGTGTCTGCCTCGGGCTGTGGTGGGCGTACTTCGGGCACGGGGACGACGAGCGGGGCGAGCGCGCCCTGGCGGAACTGCCCGCCCGGCAGCGGAACTTCGCGGCCGTGCGGATCTACAACCTCGGCCACTACGGCCTGCTGCTCGGTGTCCTGCTCTTCGCCGCGGGCGTGAAGTCCGCCGTCGGCCACGCCGGGGACCAGCTCGGCGACGCCCAGGCCTGGGCGCTCGCGGGCGGCATCGCGCTCTTCCTCACCGCCGACACCGCCATCCGCCGCGCCATCCGCCTCGGGCCGCTCCTCCCCCGGCTCTGCGCGGCGGCCCTGCTCGCCGCCACCGTCCCGCTCGGCACCCGCCTCACGGCGCTCGCCCAGGTCGGCGGCGCCGTCCTGGTGCTGGGTCTGTGCTTCGGCTACGAGGAGCTGACCGCCCGCAGCGCGCCCGCGTCGGCCGGCACCGTCCAGGCGTAGCGGCGCTTCTCCCGGGAGGTGGCGCCGAGGCGGTCGTAGAACCGGATGGCGCCCTCGTTCCAGACCGGGGTGTTCCACTGCACCTCCTGCAGACCGAGCGCCGCCGCCTCGGCCGCGACCGCGTCGATGAGCAGCCGGCCGAGGCCCAGGCCGCGGTGCTCGCCGTCGAGGAAGAGGCAGTCCATGTGCAGATACTCATGGCCGGACCAGGTGGCGAACTCGGGGGTGCAGGTCGCGTAGCCGGCCAGCGAGCCGTCCCGGAGCTGCGCCACGAGGCAGATCAGCCGGGGCTCGGCACGGTCGAAGAGCGCGTCGGCGAGCCGTTCCGCGAAGCCTGCGGCGGGCGGGTCGGCCTGCTCGTAGGCGGCATGGGAGATGGCGAGTTCCGCGACGCGCGGCAGGTCGGACCTGGTGGCATGCCGGACGACGGGTACTTCCTGGCGCTGGATCATCCGGCCAAAATAGTCCCTGGACAGCCTCTCCGGGACCGGGCTACGGTGTCCGCACGCCCAAGATGATCACGGAAGGAGGCGAGAGCGATGTCCGTCACGACCTCCCCGCGCTCCCGCCCTGACCACCGGGCGTCCCACATCTGACCGGGAGCGCGTCACTCTCCCGAAGGACCTCATGTCTGATCTGGTCATCCGTCCGCTCGTCGCGGGCGAAGCACATCTCTTCGCCTCCCTCGCCGATCCCGGTCTCGTCGGCCGCGCCATCCTCGGCGACCCGTACAGCATGGTCGGGGACGGCGGCGACTACCGCCCCGAATGGACCTGGGTCGCCCTGCGCGACGGTGTCGTCGTGGCTCGCGCCGCCTGGTGGGCGGGTGCCGACGACGAGAAGCCGAAGGCGCTCGACTGGTTCGACTTCGCCGAGGGCGAGGCCGACGCGGGGGTGTGGCTGCTCAGGACCGCCCCGCTGTACGGCGAGTACGACCTGCTGCTGCCGCCCGGCTGGCGCGAGCGGCCGGAGCTGCTGGCCGCCGCGCAGTCCCGGATCGACGCCGTCACCGCGGCCGGCCTCAAGCAGCTCGTCGAGCGCTACCGCTACACCTGGACCGCAGGCGACCCGCTCCCCGCGCGCACCGGTCGCCTGGAGTACCGGCCCGAGCCCGACGACGCGGTGATCCTGGACGTCGTGCGCCGCATCCAGCAGGACACCCTCGACGCGCACGACCGCGAGGAGATCGACAAGACCGGGGGCGAGGCCGCCGCCGGCGCTTTCCTCGGCTGGCTCAACTGGCTGCCCTCACCGCGCGACTGGTGGCGGCTGGCCTTCACGCCCGAGGGTGAGCTGGCGGGCCTCCACATCCCGGCCCACAACCCGGCGGGCCCGACCATCGGCTTCATCGGCGTCGTCCCGGAGCAGCGCGGCCACGGCTACGCCTACGACCTGCTCGTCGAGTGCACGCAGGACCTCGTGGAGCAGGGCGCGGACCGTATCACGGCCGCCACCGACCAGGGCAACTTCCCGATGGCGGCGAACTTCGCGAAGGCCGGCTACCCCGTCTCCCAGGAGCGGATCAACTTCATCTGATCCCGTCGGCGAGCGCTGGGCTCCACAGGGCGGTGCGGCGTGCCGGGCGGCCGGGCCCTGATGCCCGGCCGCCCGCCGGACACTAGGGTGCGAAGGTCCGCGAAGGCCGAAGAACGTCCCCGAGGGACCGATCCGAGGAGCCGCCAGTGCTGTTCGAGGTGTGGGCGCCGAACGCGGCGCGCGTCGAGGTACTGACCGGGGACCGCACCCGTCCCCTGGCGCCGGATCCGGCCCGCGGCGGCTGGTGGCGTACCGAGGCGCCGGCCGGCCCGGACGGCCGTTACGCGTACGTCCTCGACGGCGGCCCACCGCTGCCGGACCCGCGCTCCCGGCGCCAGCCGGACGGCCCGGACGGCGCGAGCGCCGTCGTGGACCATGACGCCTTCGACTGGACGCTGCCGTGGGACGGCTGCCCGCTGCCGGGCGCGGTGCTGTACGAGCTGCACATCGGCACGTTCACCCGCGAGGGCACCTTCGACGCCGCGATCGGGCGCCTGCCGCATCTGGCCGCGCTGGGCATCACCCATGTGGAGCTGATGCCCGTCTGCCCGTTCCCCGGCACCCATGGCTGGGGCTACGAGGGTGTCTCGCTGTGGGCCGTCCACGAGCCCTACGGAGGGCCCGACGGGCTCAAGCGGTTCGTGGACGCGGCGCACGCGCACGGCCTCGGGGTGGTCCTGGACGTGGTTCACAACCATCTCGGCCCGTCGGGGAACCATCTCCCGCCGTTCGGCCCGTACTTCACCGACCGGCACCACACCCCGTGGGGCGACGCCGTCAACCTCGATGCCCCGGGTTCCGACGAGGTGCGCGCGTTCCTCATCGGCAGCGCGCTGGCCTGGCTGCGCGACTACCACCTCGACGGGCTGCGGCTGGACGCCGTGCACGCGCTCGTCGACACACGGGCGCTGCACTTCCTGGAGGAGCTGTCGGCGGCGGTCGACGCGCTGTCGGACTCGCTCGGCCGTCCGCTGTTCCTGATCGCCGAGTCCGACCTCAACGACCCGCGCACCACCACCCCCCGCGAGGCCGGCGGGCTCGGTCTGACCGCGCAGTGGAACGACGATCTCCACCACTGTCTGCACACCGCGCTGACCGGTGAATCCCAGGGCTACTACGCCGACTTCGCGCGTGAGCCGCTCACCGCGCTCGCCAAGACGCTGACCCGCGTCTTCTTCCACGACGGCACGTACTCGTCCTTCCGCGGCCGCCGCCACGGCCGGCCGGTGGACCGTGCGACGACCCCGGCACACCGTTTCCTCGGCTACTCGCAGACCCATGACCAGATCGGCAACCGCGCCACCGGCGACCGGCTCACCCCGGAGCAGCTCGCCCTCGCCGCCGCGGTCGTCCTCACCTCGCCCTTCACCCCGATGCTCTTCATGGGCGAGGAGTGGGGCGCGGCCTCGCCCTGGCAGTTCTTCACCGATCACGACGACCCGGAGCTCGCCGCGGCCATCACGCGGGGCCGCCGCCGGGAGTTCGCCGGGCACGGCTGGGCCGCCGAGGACATCCCGGACCCCCAGGACCCCGCCACCCGCCTGCGGTCCTGCCTCGACTGGTCGGAGCCCGACCGTGATCCGCACGCCCGGCTGCTGGGCTGGTACCGCGAACTGATCGCGCTGCGGCGGGCCGAGCCGGAGCTGTCCGGCGCCGGGCTCCTGACGCCGCCGCCCGACATCGGCATCACCGGGGCGGTGCTCACCGTGCGCCGCGGGCGTTTCCTGACCGCGGTGAACTTCTCGGACGCTCCGGCGGCCGTCCCGCTCACCGGCCCGTTCGCCGCCGAGCCGAAGGGGACCGCGGTCGCCGCGGCCTGGCCTCCCTGCGAGCCGCCCGGCCCGGACGGTGTGCTGCACCTGGCCGCCCGCGCGGCCGTGGTCCTGCGCAGTACGGTGGACGGGTGACCGAGTGCTACGCCGACCCCGGCGAACCCGAAGCGGCCCCCGCCCCGCCCCTCACGCAGCACGGGCCGCGCGCCGCCTGTGTGCTGTGCGGCAAGCCGACGGAGTATCCGGCCTCGCTGCCCGGCCTGACGATGTGCCCGGTCTGCGAATGGCAGGAGGCGCAGCGCACCGCCTGCTCCGGCTAGGGAACGACAGGCCCTGGCTCCGCACAGGACTCGCGGTCAGGATTCGAGCAGCCGTGCCCGGCACTCCTCGACGTCGAAATCGGCCTTCGGGTAGGCCGGGTCCATCAGCTCCAGGTGTTCCAGCAGCAGCTTGCTGATCGCCCAGTTCCGGTACCACTTGCGGTCGGCGGGGACCAGGTACCAGGGCGCGGCGTCGGTGGAGCACTTCTCCAACGCGACCTCGTACGCCCGCTGGTAGTCGGGCCACAGGGCCCGTTCCTCGATGTCGCCGACGTTGAACTTCCAGTGCTTCTCGGGGTTGTCGAGCCGCTCCAGCAACCGGTCGCGCTGCTCGTCGTGGCCGATGTGCAGGAAGACCTTGACGATGGTGACTCCGTCGTCGACGAGCGACTCCTCGAACGCGTTGATGGTCCGGTAGCGCTTGGACCAGGTGGCGCGCGGCACCAGGTTCCGGACCCGGACGATCAGCACGTCCTCGTAGTGCGAGCGGTCGAAGATACCGACCTCGCCGGGGTGCGGCAGCGCCCGGCGGATCCGCCAGAGGAAGGGGTGCTGCTGCTCCTCGTGCGTCGGCGCCTTGAAGGCGCGCGTCCGCAGCCCGGACGGGTTGAACTGGCCGACGACGTGCTTGACCGTGCCGCCCTTGCCGGAGGTGTCCATGCCCTGCAGCACGAACAGCAGGGCGCGCGGGTCGCCCGCCGTGCTCTGCGCGAAGAGCCGTTCCTGCAGTTCGGCCAGGCGTACGCCCATCTCCGCGGTCTCGGCGAGCGCCTGCTTCTTGCCGGACGGCCCGCCGGGCGTGCCGGAGGTGTCGTGCGCCTTCAGCCGGACCGGGCCGCTGCCCGGTGTCACCCGCAGGAGTGAGCGGAGGTCGGCGACGGGCGCGTCCGCGTCGCCCTTCTTCGCGCTTTTGCCGCTCTTCGAGCCGGGTTCGTCCTTGCCGTGCTTGCCGGCCTTGTCGCTCCTGCCGTCCTTCGCCATGCCTCGATCCTGCGACGGATCAGGCGGTGGCGCCAGCGCCGGGGAGCTGCTTCGCGTCACGGGCGAGCGCGGTGAGCCGGGATATGGCGCGGAAGTACTTCTTGCGGTAGCCGCCGGCCAGCATGTCCTCGCTGAAGATCTGGTCGAACGGGGTGCCGGAGGCCATCACGGGCACCTCGCGGTCGTACAGCCGGTCGGCGAGGACCACCAGGCGCAGCGCCGTGGCCTGGTCGGTCACCGGCCGCACGTCCCGCAGGAAGACGGCGTCGACGCCGTCGCACAGGGCTCCGTAGCGGCTGGGGTGGACCCGTGCCAGGTGGTCGAGGAGCGGGCCGAAGTCGTCGAGCGAGGCTCCCGGGGTACGGTCCGCGGCCTCGGTGACCTGCCGGTCGGAGTACGGGGACGGGGCCTCGGGCAGCCCGCGGTGCCGGTAGTCCTGGCCGTCGATGCGCAACGGGAGGAAGCGTGAGGACAGCCCCTGGATCTCCCGCATGAAGTCGGAGGCGGCGAAGCGGCCCTCGCCGAGCTTGCCCGGCAGCGTGTTCGACGTCGCGGCGAGCTTCACGCCCGCGTCGGAGAGCTTGCCGAGCAGGGAGGAGACCAGCACGGTGTCGCCCGGGTCGTCCAGCTCGAACTCGTCGATGCAGACCAGCCGGTGGCCGCTCAGCGCCTGCACCGCCTGCTGGAAGCCGAGCGCCCCGACGAGGTTGGTGAGCTCCACGAACGTGCCGAACGCCTTCAGCTCGCGCGGCGCGGGGGCCGCGTGCCAGAGCGAGGCGAGCAGGTGGGTCTTGCCGACGCCGTACCCGCCGTCGAGGTAGACCCCGCCGGGCCCGGCCGATGCCTGGGTCTCGCGGCGGAACCAGCGCTTCTTGCCGCCGTTGACCGCCGTCGCGCCGCCGAGGGTCGCCGCGAAGCCGCTGAGCGCCTTCACCGCGTCCGTCTGGCTGGGCTGATCGGGGTCCGGGAGGTAGTTGTCGAACCGGACGGTGTCGAAGCGCGGCGGCGGCACCATCTCGGCGACCAGCCGGTCCGCGGGTACCTGGGGCGTCCGGCCGCACAGGGTCGCCGGGCCTCCGGCGACGGAGGCGGAACCGGCGGTCTGGGCGAGGGCGGAGACAGGGGTTGACACAACCATTCAGCCTAGTCCCTCCGGCACGCAGTGCCACGGCAGTGTGGCGGACCCCACTCCCGGCCCCGGCCGGCCGGGCGGGCCGGTCCCGGCCCCGATCGCCGGCCGGATCGGACCGTTCCGCTCAGGTGCCGGGCGGGCTGAATCCGGGCCGGGGGCTGCTCCCGGACGACGGACGGGCGGGGGTTCCGCCTCGGGTGACGGGCGGGCTGATCCGGCCGCCGGCGTGCCAGACTGCGGGACATGCGCCGCCTGTATCCCGTGCTCCGGGCCGATGAGACCCTCGACTCCCTCGACGCGCTCGCGGATGCGTACGCGTATCCGGACCGGGCGGGAGGCCCGTGGCTGCGGGCGAACATGGTGGCGTCCCTGGACGGCGCCGCGTGGCACGACGGGAAGTCGCAGGGGTTGTCCTCGGCGGCCGATCTGCGGGTGTTCGGAACGCTGCGGGCGCTGGCCGATGTGGTGGTCGTCGGCGCGGAGACGGTCCGGCAGGAGGGCTACCGGCCGGCGAAGGCGCGGGAGGCGTTCGCGGAGCGGCGGGCGGCCGCCGGCCAGTCGCCGGCGCCGGTCATCGCCGTCGTCACCGCGAGCCTGGACCTGGACTTCACGCTGCCGCTGTTCACCGCGCCGCTGACCCCGACGCTGATCCTGACCGGCGCCACCGCGCCCCGCGACCGGGTGGCGGCCGCCAAGAAGGCCGGCGCGCACGTCGTCACGGCGGGCGACGGGGCCGGCGCCGATCCGGTGCGGGCCGTCCGCGAACTGACGGAACTGGGGCTCACCAGGCTGCTGCACGAGGGCGGTCCAAGGTTGTTGGCACAGTTCGCCGCGGCCGGGGTAGTCGATGAGCTGTGTCTGACCATCGCTCCACTCCTGACCGCGGGGGATGCCCCGCGGATCATGAACGGTCCCGGAGTCACCGTGCCGGAACGTTTCTCCCCGACCTCGATCCTCGAAGAGGACGGTTTCCTGTTCACCCGTTACACCCGCGGCTGACAATCTGCGGAATATGTCGTTCCGTTTGCTGTCGTGCGGGAACACTTACACCGCGTGCCCCGTACGGAGTCGGGGCAGGATGGTTTCTGTGCCGGCCCGGTGGCCCACGAGAAAGAAGGACGCGTCCGTGTTCACGACCGTACTCATGATCGAGAAGCCGCTCGCCCCCGCCGATGTGGAGCTCGTGACCACACTCCACGGCGACGAGCCCGTCTCCTTCGTCGTACTCATGCAGCCGCGCGGCGACCAGGACCGGCTTCTGCGGGCCGTGGACGATGTCGCCCTCGGCTACCTGGACGACGCCACCAAGGAACGCGAGGTGCCCGAGGGGCAGGAGGCCACCCTTCCGGCCGAGCGGGCCCTGAGCCACTCGCTGGCCGCGCTGCGCGCCGCCGGCGTGGAGGCGATCGGCGAGGTGGTCGAGGACCACCCGCTGGACCTGCTGAAGTCGGTGGTCGAGCAGACCCATGCCGACGAGGTGATCGTGCTGACCGCTCCGCACTTCGTGGAGGAGTTCTTCCACCGCGACTGGACGTCGCGGGCGCGGCACAAGGTGGGGGTCCCGGTCCTGAAGCTCTTCGCTCAGCACGACTGAGAATCGACGGAACAGCGCGC
Organism: Streptomyces sp. H39-C1; assembly: GCF_027158125.1. Classification (NCBI taxonomy): domain Bacteria; kingdom Bacillati; phylum Actinomycetota; class Actinomycetes; order Kitasatosporales; family Streptomycetaceae; genus Streptomyces; species Streptomyces sp. H39-C1. The sequence goes on along the minus strand of NZ_JAPVLS010000088.1, from coordinate 18 downwards.
CCCCCGGCCGTTCCGGCC